>JAFQMR010000048.1 GCA_017396175.1 Clostridia bacterium | reverse complement strand
GTATCGAGATGCAAGGAAGGCGAACGAAGAATACTGTCGTATGCTGAGTGAGCATGACGCAAGCAGGTCGGTATCCTATCCTGTCAAAAAACAGATTCGGATATGTCCTGTTACGCTATCCGAAATTATAACGAAAAGAGGTCTGATGTATGATCCTGAAGCGCATTCTGACACTGCTATCCGCACTGTGCATCCTTCTCGGCGTTTTGCCGATGTCCGTCGCCGCCGTCGATATGATTGAGCCCGCAGACGGCAACTTCACCCTTCTGTGGGTGACCGATCCGCAGATCTATACCAACAAATATCCCGAGATCCTGTCGGCACAAAACGACTGGATCCTCGCGAACGCCAACCGTCTGAAGGTGAAGTATGCCATTCACACGGGCGACCTTGTGCATTACGATTCCAACGACGCACAATGGCAGTTTGTGAGCAAGGAATACAAAAAGTGGGATGATGCCGGCTTCGCTTACGGCGTGTTGGCGGGCAACCACGATATGACCGGCTCCGATTATTCCAATTACGCGAACTATTTCGGCGCTTCCCGCTACAACAACACCGAAACCAACTGGTGGTACGGCGGCGATTACAAGAACAACTACGGTCACTACGATCTGCGCTCGACGGGCGGAGCGAACTTCGTGTTCGTCTATCTCAGCTACGGCGATCACAGCGCCGAGGACCTCGCATGGGTAAACAGCGTGTTTGCGGCATACCCGAACCGCATCGGCGTACTGGCCGTACACGATTATATGGCGACGGGCGGCGGCCGTTCCGAACGCGGCGAGCTGCTGTTCAACGAGGTCGTGCTGAAAAACCCGAACGTGCGGATGGTGCTGTGCGGTCACAACTACAATTCCAACCGCACCGTAGACGAGATCGATGACAACGGCGACGGAAAAGCCGACCGCAGCGTCTATCAGATCATGGCCAACTACCAATATGCGTCCTCCAACGGCGGCAACGGCTTTATCCGCTTTATGGAATGCGACGTGGCAAACGGCACGATCACGCACCGCACCTACTCGCCGTACACCGCCTCCTTCGGCTCGGACTATGAGGACGGCAAGATCTTTGATGAATTCGGCACACGCGACGCGTTTGTCACCCCGTTTGATTTTTCCGATCCCGTTGCTAAGGGCGCGAACGATCCCGCCTACGGCACGGTGGTGTATTCCTCGGAGCTGTCGTTTGCTCCGACCGACTCGGACGAACGCCTGACCTTGCCCGTTGCCTATCAGAACAAGGCGGAAGCGGGGAACGTATACCGCGGCGTCGGCGTTTATGACCGCTTCTTCTCGCTGGATGCCGCTGACGCATGTTCCGATCCGACAGCCGTCAACTACGTGGTGACGGCGTATACGGGCGCGAGCGGCCATACGATCAAGCAGGTGATCCGCGGTTCCTCGCTCGGCAACGCCGACGTACGCGTTCCCATCCCGCAAAACGGTGCCGTGCTTGTGCTTCCTTCAACGGTATCTCTCGACCGCCTGACCGTCGGCCGCACGGTGATCCTGCGCAAAATGCGGGAGCTGACGACACCGTCGTCGATGTATGCAACCAATATTACGGTGCCGTCGTGGGGCGGCGTCTATAACATCAGCGGTATCAACCGCGAAGCGGGCAACGGCGAATGGGTGCTGTACGACGCACTGAGCACCGTGTCTTCCTCGCACGAACACGACCTGTTGTTTGCTTTTTCGCCTGTCAGCGGCTCGACCTATCGGTTAACCGCCTCCGCCACCGCGCTCGGCGAAGCCAAGTCGCTTGCCGTGCCGACGGGCGGCTTTGTACTCGCCGTCAATACCTGCTATGCAAAGCCCACGCTTGTGCAATCGGTCTGCTCGCGGTTTACGAGCGGCCTGCAGATCACGCTGAACGGACATACGGCGGGCGTGACACCGCAATATGTGACCAAAAGCCTGCTCGCTCCGTCCGTCAACAGCTACACCCGCGACAGCACCATCGTCGTCACCCAAAGCGGCACCTCCCACGTGTTTTACAACACCGACGGGCTGTATCCCAAGGCAGACTACACCTATTCACCGTCCGTGACGGCGGATCCCTCGTCGATGGTGCTGTACTACGATTATCTGCTTGAAGCGGGACTGAACACGAATATTACCCTCTATTTCAACAACGGCTCGGTGCTCGTTCACCACTATTTTGAGGGCGGCAGTATCAACGCCAAATCGGGCGACCTCGAAGGCGACAACGTGCGCCGCACGGGAAAGATCGATCTCGCCTCGATGAATATTCCCGACGAATGCTTCAATTCCGACGGCACGCTGACGCTCAAAAAGATCCGTGTTTACGCGTCGGGCGCGGCGAGCAAAAAGCTGTATCTCCATTCGCTGGCTTTGACGACCGACCGTTCCCCTGTCGGCGGGGCGGTCATCCCTCAGAGCGTGCCGCTTCTCGGCAAGGACTGCGCCGTGCTGACGCCGTCGGCAACAGGCGGCTATGTCTATGACAACGGTACACTGACCGTGTCCTCCGAAGCGGCAGACGGGTATGCGGTGGCGCTGACACTCGAAAAGCCCGTATGCATTACTTCGCTCAAAAACCTGCTTGTCGACGTCACCTCGTCGGCTCCGTTTGATATTCAGCTGTCGGTCACCACCTCCGCCGACGATGCCCGCTACGGTCTTGTCAGCGAGTTCTGGCCGAACCTGTGCGAGGCACTTGACAACGGCTATATCCCTGCGGGAAGCTACCGCGGTGCCTTCGATCTGCACAGCTGTTTTGCGTGGAACAAGGTGGTGCCCGCCGACGGTATGACCACCGTCAAGCAGATCAAATTTGTGCTCAACGGTGCAGGCACTTTACAGGTAAAGGCTCTCCAGCTCTCAAACACGACCGCCTTCGGTCGATTTGAAGACGGACAGTATCAGGCAGGCTCTACACCGTCCTCCGCCCTCACAAGCGACGTATACACCGTCACCGACACCCATATCGACGGCGTCGCCGCGGGCACGACCGTCTCTCAGCTGACGGCCAATCTGAACACCGTTGCCTCTGTCACCGTTCTGGATAACGGCGAAGCGGTTTCCCCGTCGGCTGTCGTGACGACCGGTATGACGCTCAGCGACGGCCATACTACCCGTACGCTGGTCGTCACGGGGGATCTCACCGGCGACGGTCGCGTGAACACCACCGATGCACGTATGGTGCTGATGTACGCACTGCGCGGCACCGATGCGGACGACACCGCGAAGCTCGCCTCCGATTACGATCGCAACGGCATCATCAACACAGGCGATGTGCGCGATATGCTCCGCGCCTCCCTGCTCGGATAAGATGTATAGAACAGACAAAACAGAAGCACCCGCAAAACGGGAGTTGTCCTTAGCGGAGAATTATAAAAGAGAATGTAGGGCGGGGGCTTGCTCCCGCCGCCGGTAACAAATCTGGCTTTATCGTTTTATGGCGAGTTTCGCGTTTGTGGTACAAACGCATCGGGTGAACCCGAACCCCTTATTTACAAAAGATAGAAAGAGAAGGTTCAGCAAGTATGCCGAACCTTCTCTTTCTGTTTTGGTGATATTCTGTGCTGACGCACAGAGTGATATTTTTGCTTCGCAAAAGTGATATAAAAACCTGCGGTTTTTGTGATATTCTATTCGCCCTTACACTCGGCAAAGCCGAATAACACTGTGCGAAGCACAATACCACTGCGAAGCAATAGAACTCGCCGTTAGGCGAATAGAACTGCGTGAT
>JAFQMR010000047.1 GCA_017396175.1 Clostridia bacterium | reverse complement strand
GGTATCCGTTTTCTTGCCGGGCATATAGGCAAGCACGACGGTGACACGGATGTGAGCGTAGGTTTTCTTTAATTCCTGTAAGGTATGATAGACGATGGCATCAAATCGTCCTTGATGGCCTACATAAAATGTATTCACATCATGATTAGTGATCAGATCTTCCAACACCTTTTGTAATATTTCTTTGATGGTATTCGGGCAATCTCTATGACCGAAAAATGTGCATATTTTCATAATCTTTTCCTTTAGCAATAATTTGACCAGTATTACGGACAATATTTTGCTTCAGTATAGCATACCATATTGGTGGATTGCAACCAATACTGGTCAAGATGCTATATGAGGTGTAAGATTATGGAACAGAAGATTCGCAGAGACCGCAATATGGGAGATAACTTAAGAAGGCTCCGTGCAGATGCCGGTTTGTCTCAAGAAAAGCTTTGTGCAGAGTTGCAACGTCGCGGTTGCGACATCGGTCGTACCACCTATGCCAAATATGAAGCAGGTGAATTGAACATCCGCGCGAGCGTCATCATTGAACTTCGCAAAATCTACAACTGTTCCTATGATGAGTTTTTCGTTGGGTTGGAATAACCGATTAGGGGGCAATGAATATGGATACCATTACTGTGGTCAGAAATCGCATTCTTCAACTGTGCGGTGAACGTGAGATCAGCATCAACAAGCTTGCGACGATATCTGCATTGCCGCCGTCCAGCATCAAGAATATTCTGTATGGTAAAAGCCAAAATCCGAAGTTGATTACCATTAAGATGATTTGCGATGGACTGGATATTACGCTTGGAGAGTTTTTCTCCACACCGGATGTTGAGGCGTTAGAGCAAGAAATCAAATAAGACAACTAAGAGAGGTGTTGAGAAACTTCGACACCTCTTTTTTTGACAATACTGATTGTGTATTCAACACTTACGTAAAGGTTGGGCTCTTTTTTGTTTGTGTATTGCGGAATGTGTGTTTATTTGGTATACTGTGACTGTAAAACGGTTAAGGAGGGATTTCCGTGATCCGATGGGTTGTGTTTGATTTCGGGCAGGTGCTGGTGCGGTTTGATCCGCACGCGATGTGTGCGCGGTATCTGGACGACGAAGCGGATATTGCCGTTATGGAGCAGGTGCTGTTCGACCGCTTGTACTGGGACAAGCTGGACGCGGGAACCATCACCGACGAAGAGACGGTGGCACTGGCAAAGGGACGCCTGCCCGTGCATTTGCGGGATAAGGCGGGGGAGATCTTCTTCAACTGGATCTATATGCTCCCCGAGATCGACGGTATGCGCGCACTGCTCGAAGAGCTGAAGGCAAACGGCGTGCCGCTTTGCCTGCTGTCGAACATCTCCCGCTATTTTGCCGATCACAGCGACGAGATCGGTATCCTGTCGTATTTTGATCACTGCCTCTTTTCGGCGGTCTGCGGAATGACCAAGCCGCACCGTGCGATGTTTATGCACGCGTGCGATGTATGCGCGTGTGAACCGCAGGAGCTGTTGTTCGTCGATGACAGCCCCGCAAATATTCAGGGCGCAACGGAGGCGGGGCTCTGCGGTTACCGCTTTGACGGAAATGTCGGGGCGCTTCGGGACTTTTTGTGCGAAAAGGGCGTGCTAAAGGCGTAACAACGGTTGACAAGAACCGCCGAACACCTTACAATAGGAGCATACAAATTGTGCAATCACAGTAGGAGGAATTCCCTATGAACGGATTGGAATCGTACCGTCAGCATATCGGACGGGAGCTTATCAGCGAAGCGGATATCAAGGCGGCGATCAAGGAAGCCGGCAAAAAGATCGATGCGATTTACGACGGTCATCCGATCCTGCTTGTCAGCATTCTGAAAGGAGCCTTTGTGTTTCTGGCGGATGTGTGTCGTGCCGTGACCGTTCCTTGCGAGATTGGCTTTATGTGCGCCAAGAGTTATTATGACAGCACGGTTTCTACGGGTACGGTGAGTATCACGATGGATCTTGAGCAGGATGTGACGGGATATCATGTGGTCATTGTCGAGGATATTATCGACACGGGGCGCACGTTGAAGGAAGTGGCGGCGTTGCTTCGCGCCCGCCGTCCGCAGTCGCTTCATATTCTCACCCTGCTTGACAAGCCCTCGCGTCGTGTGGTAGAGATCGAAGCGGATATCGTGCTGTTTACGATCCCCGACCACTTTGTGATCGGCTACGGTCTCGATTGCGGTGAGCTGTTCCGTAATCTGCCGTACGTTGCGGAATACAATCAGGATTAACTTAAAAAGGCTCTCTGCCCGATAATCGGGACAGAGAGCCTTTTCTCTATAGGGGGGATCAGGTTTTCAGTTTGGTGCGGTGCTTGCAACGCGGACAACCGACGTCGATGTCACCCTGCCCTTTTGCGACGCGGATCACCGCGCGGCAGGAGGGACATTTAAAGAAGCGGTGTGTTTTGCGCTCGCGCCACATACGGCGGCGCAGGCGAAACCACGTTTTGATCTTGCCTGTTGTCCGCAGGTAGCGCTCACGTTCCCGTTGCCGCGCAGGGATGTTACGAGAGAACATTCTGGCGGTACACCAAAGGAGTGCCGCCATCGCAAGCAGATACACAATAAAATACAGAAACGGGACCGGTACAAACCGCAGAACAGAGGATACGATCAACAGGATAAACGACAGGATCAGCAAAAAGCGGGACAGCTCATCCTGACCGTAGCGGCCGATCATATATTGCTGAAAGCGGTAGGCGAGACGGCGAAACATGGCATCAGCGCTTCCTTTCGGTTGAAGTGTAAAGACAGCATACCATACATTTCCGGAAAAGTGGCAACCAAACCGCAACGATCCTGTAAAGAATCCGTGAACAACGTTCAGATCTCGCCGCTGAAAAAGGCGGTGGCACCGCGTGTGTGAAGCAGTCGTTCGGCAGCACGGTACAGCTCCTCGGCGGTGCCGATGCCGTATTCGGCACCGTGCAGATGTTGCTGTACGGCGGGCGGGAGCGATGCATAGTAAGCGCGTGCACCGCGATCCTCGCGGAGCAGGGCGGTCAGGTCGGGATAACGCATAGTTTTCATCACCTCGAGAGCAGTATACCCTCAAGGTGACGGGTTTATTGATGAGTACGGATATATTCCTCAAGAATTGCCGCCGCACAGCCGACATAGTCACCGCACGGACGCTTTTTGTAATAGTGTTCGGTGCGCGCCTCGGGCGTTCCTCCGACGGTGGCACCCTCCAGCAGCTCGCGGCAGACGATTGAGCCGTTTTCCTCGCGGAAGCGGTCGGCAAGCTCACGGATGCGGCTGTAAAGCTCCGCTTTCGGCGCGCCCGTTTCGGGGGAGCTGTAGCCGTAGAGCAGTCCTGCCACCATAAACATACCGCTGCAGGCTCCGCATACTTCGCGCATACGGCCCATACCGCCGCCGAAGGAGGAGGCGAGCTTCATAGCAGTATCAAACGGTAAGCCGAGCTCTTCGCAAAATGCGCCGAGCACCGCTTGTGAGCAGTTGTAGCCCTCGCAAAACAGGGCTTTGGCTTTTTCTTCGTGAGTCATCGGACATCCCTCGTTTTCGTAAAAGTGACAGGTTTCAGTATACCGCGAAACCGCACGGCTGTCAATCGGTGACCGATCGCAAATAATGACAGAATCCACAATTTTTGTTCAACGGTCGGGTAGAAATTGAACATTCAAACAAATTGAAGAATTTTGCACAAATCGCTTGATTTTACACGCATAAAAAGGTAAAATAAATGTAAGATTTTCTTTTGGGGAGGCGACGGTATGTGTAAGCAGTGTCCGATGTCCGTTGTCGCGGAATCGTTGCGCCGATTTTCATCGTCTCCTCGATGCCAAGGGATTCTTGCAACTATATAAGCGTAGTGCGACCGACGCACTGCGCTTTTTTTCATTTCAAAGTCTTGGGAGGATGGATCGTTATGGCAAAAAAAGCAGCAATTATCATGGGAAGTGACAGCGACCGTCCCGTCGTACAAAAAGCGATGGATAAGCTTGCCGCTCTCGGGATTCCCTATGAAACTCATATTTTCTCGGCTCACCGCACACCGTTGCAGGCGGCGGAATTTGCCCGCAACGCAAAGGAAAACGGCTTTGGCGTTTTGATCGCGGCGGCGGGGAAGGCGGCGCATCTTGCGGGCGCCCTCGCTGCCCAGACAACGTTGCCCATCATCGGCATTCCTGTCAAGTCCTCGACGCTCGACGGACTGGACGCTCTGCTGTCTACGGTGCAGATGCCTTCGGGTATGCCGGTGGCAACAGTCGCGATCGACGGCGCGGAAAATGCGGCGATCCTTGCGGCGCAGATGCTCGCTTTATCCGATGATGCGCTTGCGTCCCGTCTTGTTGCCATGCGGGAGGAGATGACGGCGGCTGTGTTGAAAAAAGAGGCGGCTCTGCAAGAGGAGCTGTCCGCGCAATAATTTTCGTCTCAACGAAAAGGAGCAATCGGATTATGGATAAACTTCATGAAGAATGCGGCGTATTCGGTATTTATGATCATGCGGAGCCGGATATCGCAAGTGTGGTATACACGGCGTTGTATGCCTTGCAGCATCGCGGACAGGAGAGCGCCGGTATTGCCGTCAATGATGACGGTCTGCTCACCCACTATCGCAACGTCGGACTTGTCAACGATGTGTTCAATGCGGAAACGCTGTCGCACCTGCCGAAGGGCCAGATGGCGGTCGGCCATGTGCGTTACTGCACGGCGGTGGAGAAAGGACGTTCCAACGCCCAGCCGCTGATCGTTAATCACTGTAAGGGCCGTATGGCGATCGCCAATAACGGTTGCCTGACAAACGGTGCGGCGCTCCGACGCGAGATGGAGCTGCACGGCTCGATCTTCCATACCACCACGGATGTGGAGGTTATTGCTTATACCATCGTTCATGAACGCCTGACAGCCAATTCCATTGAGCAGGCAATTGAGAAGGCGATGTACAATCTGGAGGGCGCGTACACGCTGTGCGTGATGTCTCCGAAAAAGCTGATCGCGGCGCGTGATCCTCACGGCTTCCGTCCGCTGTGTATCGGTCAGACCGACACGGGCGGCTACATCTTCGCTTCGGAATCCTGCGCGCTGGATTCGGTCGGTGCGACCTTCCTGCGTGACGTGGAGCCCGGTGAGATCGTGGTTGCGGATGAAAACGGACTGCGCTCCATCACGACGCATTGCGGTAAAAAGGACACCTCGCTGTGCGTGTTCGAATATGTGTATCTGGCGCGTCCCGACTCGGTGGTCGACGGCACCAGCGTGCATGTGGCGCGTAAGCGTGCGGGCGAGATCCTGGCGCAGGAAAATCCCGTGGAAGCGGATGTGATCATCGGCGTTCCCGATTCGGGGCTGGATGCCGCTCTCGGCTATGCTCAGGCATCGGGCATCCCGTACGGTATCGGCTTCCTGAAAAACAAGTATATCGGACGTACCTTTATCCAGCCCTCGCAGAAACAGCGTGAGAAGGCGGTGCGTATCAAGCTGAATCCGATCGCCGATACGGTGAGAGGCAAGCGTGTGGTGCTGATCGATGACTCCATTGTGCGCGGCACGACCTGCGCACCGATCATCAAGCTTCTCCGTGACGCGGGAGCCACCGAGGTGCATATGCGCATCGCGTCCCCGCCTGTCGTGTGCCCGTGCCATTACGGTGTGGACACCAAGGCGGACGATCTGGTCGCGCGTACGCACACGATCGAGGAGATTGCCGGAATGTCGGGAGCGGATACGCTTGCGTACCTGTCTGTTGAAGGTGTGAAGGCGCTCGCAAAAGACACGAAAACGGGCTTCTGTACCGCGTGCTTTACGGGGGATTATCCCGTGGAGTTCAATGAGGACGATAATAATCTGAGTAAATATCATCGCAAGTTCAGCGATAACCAATAACTACGAAAACGAAGGAGAGGGACTACTATGGAAAAGAGCTTCAGCGAAAGCTATAAAAACGCAGGTGTGGATATCACGGCGGGCTACGAAGCGGTGCGCCTGATGAAGGATCACGTGGCGCGCACCAAGACAAGCGGTGTGATGTCGGGGATCGGCGGCTTCGGCGGCCTGTTTATGCCGAACCTTGCGGGGATGCAAAAGCCCGTGCTGGTCAGCGGTACCGACGGTGTCGGCACCAAACTGAAGATTGCGTTTTTGATGGACAAGCACGACACGGTCGGTATCGACTGTGTCGCGATGTGTGTTAACGATGTCGTGTGCTGTGGCGCGGAGCCGCTGTTCTTCCTTGATTACGTAGCGGTCGGTAAGAACGTTCCCGAGCGTGTGGCGGCGATCGTCAGCGGCGTGGCGGACGGCTGTGTGCAGGCGGGCTGTGCATTGATCGGCGGCG
This sequence comes from Clostridia bacterium, assembly GCA_017396175.1. Taxonomy (GTDB): domain Bacteria; phylum Bacillota; class Clostridia; order Oscillospirales; family Acutalibacteraceae; genus RGIG1959. Next base: position 6,548 of record JAFQMR010000047.1, on the reverse strand, counting down.
AAACGGCGGAAATGCCCGGCTTCTACCCCGAAGATGAATACGACCTCGCAGGCTTCACGGTGGGTGTCGTGGACGAGCCGAAGATTTTTGATAACACCAAGGTTTCCGAAGGCGATGTCATCATCGCGCTTCCCTCGAGCGGTGTGCACTCGAACGGCTTCTCGCTCGTGCGTAAGGTGTTCGACATTGAGAATGCCGATCTGAAGATGTACAGCAACGAGCTCGGTATGACGCTGGGCGAAGCCCTGCTGACGCCGACGAAGATTTACGTCAAGCCGATGCTGGCGCTCGCCAAAGAGGTGACCGTCAAGGCGGTGTCTCATATCACGGGCGGCGGCTTCTATGAGAATATCCCGCGCAGTCTCCCGAACGGCTTTGCAGCAAAGATCGATGCGGCGGCCTTGCAGATCCTCCCGATCTTCAAGCTCCTGCAAGCCACCGGCAACATCCCTGAGCGCGATATGTTCAACACCTACAATATGGGTGTCGGTATGAGCATCGTGGTGGCGAAGGAGGAGGCGGACAAGGCGCTGGCCGTCCTGCGTGCAAACGGTGAAAACGCCTATATCTGCGGCGAGATCGTCAAGGGCGAGGGCGTGCTCTTCGCGTAAAGGAGACGACTATGAAAACGATTAAAACGGCTGTTCTGTGCAGCGGCGGCGGTACGAATTTGCAGGCGATCATCGACAGTGCGGCGGCGGGACAGCTCCCGCACGCGGAGCTTGCTCTTGTCGTCGGCAGTAAAGACGGCATCTTCTCACTGGAGCGTGCCGAAAAGGCGGGTATCCCGCATACGGTGGTGGCGCGACGCGCCTACGACAGCCAGGAGGCATTTGAAGCGGCACTGACGGCGGTGCTCGATGAATACGGCATTGAGGTGATCGTGCTGGCGGGCTTCTTAACGGTATTGTCCGAAGCGTTTGTTAAGCGCTATCCCGAGCGCGTTATCAATGTGCATCCCTCGCTGATCCCGTCGTTCTGCGGAGACGGCTTCTACGGCTTGCGAGTGCACGAAGCGGCACTGGCGAAGGGCGTAAAGGTGACGGGAGCTACCGTTCACTTTGTTAACGAGATCACCGACGGCGGCCGCATCATCGCGCAAAAGGCGGTGGAGGTCAAAGAGGGGGACACCCCCGAAACGCTGCAGCGCCGTGTGATGGAGGAAGCGGAATGGAAGCTGCTTCCTGCGGCACTGGAATCGGTTTGTGAACAATTAGCGTTATAAATTTTGTACATATAAAGGAGAATTCAGCGTATGGTTTCGTTTCTGAAGGAATTGTCCGGCAACAGCTATCCCGGACGCGGCATTATGATCGGTAAATCCGTCGACGGTGCCAGCGCGGTTATCGCGTATTTCATTATGGGCCGCAGTGTCAACAGCCGCAACCGTGTGTTTGTGCCGTTTGAGCAGGGCATCCGCACGCAGGCGCACGATCCCGCGTTGCTGTCCGATCCGTCTCTCATCATCTATGCGCCCGTGCGCGTGGTGAACGGACAGACGATCGTGACGAACGGCGATCAAACGGACACCGTCTATGATTTTCTGAAGGACGGCAAGACCTTTGAAGAGGCTTTGCGCACCCGCGAGTTTGAGCCGGATGCTCCGAACTTCACCCCGCGCATCAGCGGCCTTGTGATGCCTGCAGACGGGGATTTCTCCGCGAAAATGAGCATCCTCAAGAGCGACGACGGACGCGACAGTTCCTGCGTGCGCTATACGTTTGACTATGACAATATCCAGGCGGGCGAAGGCCGCTTTATCCACACCTATGAGGGCGACGGCGATCCCATCCCGTCCTTCAAGGGCGAACCGACGAAGGTCGCGATCGATGGTGACATCGACACGTTTGCTCAGGCAGTGTGGACGAACCTCAACGAGGATAACAAGGTGTCCCTCTTTGTGCGTTACATCGATCTGAAAAACGGCGGGGAAGACACCCGCATCATCAATAAGTTCAACTAAAGAAAGGACGATTCTCTTATGGCGACCGAACTCGAACTGAAATACGGTTGTAACCCCAACCAGAAGCCGTCCCGCATTTTTATGGCAGACGGCAGTGAGCTTCCGATCACCGTGCTTTGCGGTAAACCCGGCTTTATCAACTTCCTCGATGCGTTCAACAGCTATCAGCTGGTGCGTGAGCTGAAGGCGGCCACGGGCCTTCCCGCGGCGACCTCCTTCAAGCATGTCAGCCCCGCCGGTGCGGCGGTCGGTGTGCCGCTTGACGACACCCTGCGTCAGATCTACTTTGTCGGGGATGCGGAGCTGTCGCCGCTTGCATGTGCGTATGCCCGTGCCCGCGGTACCGACCGTATGTCCTCCTTCGGCGATTGGATCGCGCTGTCCGATGTGTGTGATGTGCCGACGGCCAAGCTGATCCAGCACGAGGTGTCCGACGGTGTGATCGCCCCCGGCTATGAGCCGGAAGCGCTTGAGATCCTGAAATCCAAGCGCAAGGGCAACTACAACATCGTGCAGATGGACGAGAACTATGTTCCCGCTCCCATCGAGCATAAGCAGGTCTACGGCATCACCTTTGAACAGGGCCGCAACGAGTTGAAGATCGACGGCTCGTCGTTTGACAACATTGTGACGTCGAACAAGGAGCTTCCCGAGGACGCAAAGCGCGACCTCATCATTGCGCTCATTACCCTGAAATATACGCAGAGCAACTCGGTGTGCTACGCAAAGGGCGGTCAGACCATCGGTGTCGGTGCCGGTCAGCAATCCCGCATCCACTGCGTGCGCCTGGCGGGCAACAAGGCGGATATCTGGCATCTGCGCCAGCATCCGAAGGTGCTGTCGCTCCCGTTCCGCAGTGATATCCCGCGCCCCAACCGCGACAACGCGATCGATGTGTACATTTCCGACGAGTACGAGGATGTGATCGGCGATGACGTGTGGCAGAACACCTTCACCGAACAGCCCGCGCCTCTGACGCGTGAGGAGAAGAAGGCATTTCTTTCGACCTTCAACGATGTGGCGCTCGGCAGTGACGCGTTCTTCCCGTTTGATGACAATATTGAGCGTGCCCGCCGCAGCGGCGTGAAGTACATCGTTCAGCCGGGCGGCTCGATCCGCGATGACATCGTCATTGAGGCGTGTGACCGTTACGGCCTGACAATGGCGTTTACGGGCATCCGTCTGTTCCACCATTAATCGAAAGGGGCGACAAGTAGCTCATGAAGCTGATGGTAGTCGGCGGTGGCGGCAGAGAGCATGCCATCATCAAAAAACTGAAAGAGAATCCCGCTGTGGAAACGATTTTTGCGCTTCCCGGCAACGGCGGTATCGCCGCAGACGCAACCTGCGTGCCGATCGGTGCGACCGATCTTGACGGCATTGTTGCATTTGCAAAGGAGAACGCGATCGACTTTGCGGTTGTGGCACCTGATGATCCGCTGGTGCTTGGTTGTGTGGATCGCCTCGAGGAGCTCGGCATCCCCGCTTTCGGCCCGAAGGCCAATGCCGCGATCATCGAGGGCAGTAAGGTGTTCTCTAAGAATCTTATGAAAACCTACGGCATTCCGACCGCCGCTTACGAGGTGTTTGACGATGCCGCGAAGGCGCTCGAGTACGTCAAAACGGCGGCGCTGCCGCTGGTTGTGAAGGCGGATGGCCTGGCGCTCGGCAAGGGCGTGCTGATCTGCGAAACACGCGAGCAGGCGATCGACGCGGTCGATTCCATTATGAACGATCACAAGTTCGGCAAGAGCGGCGATCAGATCGTAGTGGAAGAGTTCCTGACGGGCCCCGAGGTATCGGTGCTGTGCTTCACCGACGGCGAGGCGCTGGCACCGATGGTCAGCTCGATGGACCATAAGCGTGCGCACGACGGCGATAAGGGCCTCAACACGGGTGGTATGGGTACGGTGGCGCCGAACCCGTATTACACCGACGAGGTGGCGACCGTGTGTATGGATACGATTTTCCTGCCCACCATCCGCGCGATGAAGCAGGAGGGACGTCCCTTCAAGGGCTGTCTGTATTTCGGCTTAATGCTTACGCCGAACGGCCCGAAGGTGATCGAGTACAACTGCCGCTTCGGCGATCCCGAGACGCAGGTGGTGCTCCCGCTGCTGGAATCCGATCTGCTGACGGTGATGCAGGCGTGCGTCAACGGCACGCTCTCCGACACCGAGGTGCGCTTCTCGAAGGGTTCAGCGGCGTGCGTGATCATCGCCTCGGGCGGTTATCCCGAAAGCTATCAGAAGGGCTTTGTGCTTCACGGCCTCGATGAAAACGGCGGTGCCGAGGGTGTCACCGTGTATCATGCGGGCACAGCGCTCAAGGATGGCGCGCTTGTGAATGCGGGCGGTCGCGTGCTCGGCGTGACGGGTACGGGGGATACCCTGCAGGCGGCGCTTGACAAGGCGTACGCGGCCGTGGATACCATCGGCTTTGAAGGCAGCTTTTTCCGCCGTGATATCGGTGCCAAGGCGCTTGCCGCGAAATAATCTGATTTGAGTGAAAAGGAGGCACATCAACGTGTCTGTTTACCGTTTATTTGTTGAAAAGAAGCCGCCTTATGCGGTGGAAGCGGGCAAGCTCCTGTCGGAGATCCGTTCCCAGCTTCTCATTTCGTCCGTGACCTCGCTTCGTCTCTTTAACCGCTATGATGTGGAGGGGATCGACGAAGCGCTGTTGAAGGCGACCGAAAAGACTGTGTTTTCCGAGCCTCAGCTTGATGATGTGTACACGACGCTCCCCGAAGCGGACGGCATTGTGTTTGCGGTCGAATATCTGCCCGGTCAGTTTGATCAGCGCGCGGATTCCTGCGCACAGTGCATCCAGATCGTGTCGCAGGGTGACCGCCCGACGGTGCGTACGGCGCGTGTGTACATTCTCGAGGGCGACATCTCCGCAGAGGAGCTTGCCGCTATCAAAAAGCACGTGATCAACCCTGTGGAAAGCCGCGAGGCGTCGCTTGACACCGTGGATACGCTGAGCGTTACCTATGACGTGCCGTCGGCAGTGGAGACACTCCACGGGTTTATCGAGCTTAACCGCGAACAGCTGGCACAGTTTGTCAAGCAGTACGGACTGGCGATGGATGCGGACGATATCGCGTTCTGTCAGGACTATTTCAAGAGCGAGGACCGCGATCCCACTATCACGGAGATCCGAATGATCGACACCTATTGGTCGGATCACTGCCGTCACACGACCTTCCTGACGACCATCGACGACGTGACATTCGAGGACGCCAAGGTGGAGGCGGCGTATCAGGATTATCTCGATATCCGCAAGGAACTCAATCGCACGAAGCCTGTCAACCTGATGGACCTCGCGACAATGGGTATGCGCTATCTGAAATTCAAAGGTCTGCTTCCGAAGCTCGATGAATCGGAAGAGATCAATGCCTGCACCGTCAAGGTGGACGTGGATGTTGAAGGAAAGACCGAGAAGTGGTTGTTCCTCTTCAAGAACGAGACGCATAATCATCCGACGGAAATTGAACCGTTCGGCGGTGCGGCAACCTGCATCGGCGGTGCGATCCGCGATCCGCTGTCGGGACGAAGCTACGTCTATCAGGCGATGCGCGTGACGGGTGCGGCGGATCCGCTTCTTCCCGTCGCGGAGACGATGGCGGGCAAGCTCCCGCAGCGTACCATCGTGACGACGGCGGCCGCGGGCTACAGCTCCTACGGCAACCAGATCGGTCTGGCGACCGGTCAGGTCGATGAGATCTATCATCCCGGCTACGTTGCAAAGCGTATGGAGATCGGTGCCGTTATCGCAGCTGCTCCCGAGTTTGCTGTACGCCGCGAGGTTCCCACGCCCGGTGACATCGTCGTTCTCCTCGGCGGCAAGACAGGCCGTGACGGCTGCGGCGGTGCGACAGGCTCCTCCAAGTCTCATAACCTCAAGTCCCTTGAAAACTGCGGTGCAGAAGTTCAGAAGGGTAATGCTCCCGAAGAACGCAAGCTGCAGAGACTTTTCCGCAACAAGGAAGCTGCTCAGCTCATCAAGCGCTGCAACGACTTTGGTGCAGGCGGCGTTTCTGTTGCGATCGGCGAACTTGCTGATGGTCTGCATATCGACCTCAACGCAGTTCCCAAGAAGTACGAAGGTCTTGACGGTACGGAGCTCGCGATCAGCGAATCTCAGGAACGTATGGCAGTTGTTGTTGAAAGCAAGGATGTAGCTCGTTTCTGCGAACTCGCAAAGCAGGAAAACCTCGAAGCTACTGTTGTTGCGGAAGTCAAGGCTGAACCCAGACTCGTTATGACATGGAACGGCAGGAAGATCGTCGATATCTCCCGTGAATTCCTCGATTCCAACGGTGCGGAAAAGCATATCGATGTCGCTCCTGCGGCTCCCAAGGCTTATGGCAAGGAAATCACAGGCAGCTTTGCTGATAATATGAAGGCGCTCGCGACAGACCTCAACGTCTGCTCCAAGAGAGGCCTCTCCGAAAGATTCGACTCCACGATCGGCGCAGGCACGGTAGTAATGCCCTTTGGCGGAAAGTATCAAAAAACGCCCATTCAAGCAATGGTGCACATGGTTTCGGTTGAGCAAAAGCATACCGATACTTGCTCGT
>JAFQMR010000046.1 GCA_017396175.1 Clostridia bacterium | reverse complement strand
TGCGGAAGAGCCCCGTTTTTTCCCGAGGCAACAATGAAATCAAACGCCACCCGTTCGGCACCGTGTTGCCTCATATACATCTCGAGCTCTAACGCGATCTCTTTTTCCGTGCGTCCTTCGCCGATCCGCGTCAGGATATACCGAAAGCCCTGCTCGGTGATCGTCTGAGCCAGACGGATACAAAGACGCTCCGATCATCCTTCTTCAGCCGCGCCTCCGCGATCCGACGCCGAAGTGTCGAATCGGTCACCAATTCCACGCCGTTTGCCTGCTTCATAAAACGGCGGCGGGCCGCCACTGTCAGGGTGTCATCCTCCAGCAGAAGTGTACGGATACCCTTCTTCGCCAGCGTCTTGACCGTGTCCGCAAAGAAGCCGTCGCTTTCGATCACGGGGATATCCCGAATCACACGACACGCCGCTTCCGTATAACGGGAATCGGTCAGAAACGCGGCTTCCGTCGAAGTCACCCACAGCGCCCCTGCATCGGCGGCAAAGCGCGTATAGTAAAAGCGGTTGGACTCACTGAGCACCAGCGCCGCTTCGCCTTCGCGCAAGGTCGCGGCAAGCGCCTTTAAGCGGTGGTTCATACATCCGCCTCCCCGCACAGCAGGTCAAGCGCCTTGAGATAGCTTCCGACCCCGAGGCCGCTGATCTGTGCCGTACACACGGGCTCGATCACCGACACGTGACGGAAGGCCTCACGGGCGTGAATATCGCTCAGATGCACCTCGACGACCGGCAGACGGATCGCGGCGATCGCATCGCGGATGGCATAGCTGTAATGCGTATAGGCTCCCGCATTCAGGATCACGCCGTCGTACACACCCATTGCGGCGTGCAAGGCGTCGATCAGGGCACCCTCGTGGTTCGATTGAAAAAAATCCACCGCCGCGTCGCGTTCTTCCGCGGCACGACGCACCGTCTCGCAAAGCGTTTCGAGCGTATCGTTCCCGTAGATGCCCGGCTCACGGATGCCGAGCAGATTGAGATTCGGCCCGTTCATCACCAAAATGTGCTTTCCCATTGTGTTCACCCTTTCAATGCGGCCTCGTACAGCGCCGCCATCGCGGCGGCATCCGCCGCCTGTGTGCCGTCCGATTCACAGATCACCACAGGGCCAAGTCCCCGCTTGGCGATCAGCGCCATCAGCGGTGCAGGATCCGGCCCGAAGGCGTCGTCCGCAAAGGTCAGGTGGCGCTTTTCGCCGCCTGCCGTATACTCGATTTTTGAAAAATGCGTATGGAACCGCGCACCGCGGTCCGCACCCAGCACCTCCGTCATACGGTCGAGCAACGCGGCAAACGCCGCTTCGGAATTGACCTCGCCGTGTGTGCGGCTGTTGAGATGACCGAAGTCGACGCACGGCAAAAACCGCTCATCCACACCGCACATCGTCAGCACCTCTTCAAATGTGCCGAGCTGATTGATCTTCCCCATCGTTTCGGGGCAGATATGCACCTGCGACAAGCCCTCGCGGTCAAGCGCCTCCTGCGCCTTTTTCAGGGTTTCGCAGGCAAGCGCCGTCGCATCCTCGCGCGAAAGGCCGCCGAGTCCGCCGGGGTGCACCACGATGCGGTCACCGCCGAGGCGCACCACCGCTTCGGCAGAATCGAGAATATACCGTACGGAATTCTCGCGCTTTTCGGGTTCCTTCGACGCCAGCGATATAAAATACGGCGCGTGAAGCGACACAGCGATCCCGTTGAGCTCCGCTTCACGGCGGATCTGCTCCGCCGCCGTCTCCGACAGTCGCACCCCGCGACCGCATTGGTATTCATACGCCGAAAGCCCTTGCGCTTTCAGCCACGCGGGGGCCTGGAAGGTCGACTTCAGTCCCGCTTCGTAAAAGGCATCGGCGTTTCCCGCCGGCCCGAATTTTGCATTCATCCGTGCTTCCTCGCTTTCTGTTTGTTTGTATACCGCTTCAGCACCCCGCGCTCCAGGCGGCGGCGTACACGAAAGCTCCAGCCCGTCTCCGTCTCGATCGGGACCAGCTGTACGACGCGAAGCCCGCACATCCGCGCCCCGAGTACATCGGTAAAGGTCTGGTCCCCGATCGCCATACACGCCGACTTCGGGCAACCGAGCGCCTTGACGGCACGGCGAAAGCCGAACGGCAACGGCTTTAAGGCCGTATGAATAAACGGCAGGCCGAGCTTCTCCGCGAACGGACGGATGCGCGGAAGCTTGGAGTTGGACACAAGCAACGGGCGGATGCCGGCCGCCTGCACCGCGTCCAGCCACGCGGCCACCTCCGCAGACAGCTCCTGACTGTGGTGACGGGTGAGCGTGTTGTCGACATCGAGCAACAACGCCTTTACGCCCAGCGCTTTCAATTCATCCACGGACAACGCCGTGATACGCTCCCGCAGGAGCGTCGGATAGAGCAATGACATCAGGTTCCCTCCTTTACAGCGGGATATACGCAAAAAGCAGGCATCGCTGCCTGCTTTTTCAGAGCTTATTTAAACTTTCTCTTACGGGCCGCTTCCGACTTCTTCTTACGCTTCACCGAAGGCTTCTCGTAATGCTCTCTTTTGCGAACTTCCGCCAGGACACCGGAGCGGGCGCAGGACTTCTTCCAACGGCGCAGCGCGCTGTCCAGGGACTCGTTCTCTTTAACACGAATTTCCGACATTGACTATTTCCCTCCCTCCGCCATACAGCAGGGGCAAATTTTGTATTGAGCGAGCGTTTTCGCACAGGCGAAAAACTTCGCATAATAGGATTATATCGTATCCTTCGCCGTTCGTCAAGAGTTTTTTTGAAAACCTTTCCAAACTTTTTTCAACGGCTTACGGACGCACCACGATGTTGACGAGCTTGCCGGGAACATACAGCTCCTTGACGATCTGCATACCGTCGAGCAGTTCCGCCACCTTATCGTCCGCCTTCGCGAGCGACAGCACCGTTTCCTGCGACGCATCGTGCGGGATGTCGAGACGGCTCTTGATCTTGCCGTTGATCTGCACGACGATCTCGATCGTCTGCTCGACGCACTTCGCTTCGTCGTAATCGGGCCACGGCGCGGTGACAAGCATACCTTCAAAGCCCGCGTCCGCCCACATCTCTTCGGTGATGTGCGGTGCGAACGGATTGAGCATCGAAAGGAACAGCTTCCACTCGCCGCGCGTCAGCGAGCCCTTATCGTAAATCTGATTGAGGAGCGTCATCATCGCCGCGATCGCGGTATTGAACTTCATCGCCTCGATGTCCTCGGTGACCTTCTTGAGCGTGCGGTGGAACGCACCCGTCAGATCGTCGGACAGCGCGTCGCTGTCGGTCAGCATATCCTGCAGGCCCCAGACGCGGTCAAGGAAGCGCTTACAGCCCTTCACGCCGTTTTCCGACCACGGCGTTGCCTTTTCATAGTCGCCCATAAAGAGGATGTACACGCGAAGCACGTCGGCACCGTAGGTATCGACCACCTCAAGCGGATCGACAACGTTGCCCTTCGACTTGCTCATCTTATCGCCGTCGGGGCCGAGGATCAGGCCCTGCGCCGTACGCTTGGCATACGGCTCGGCGGTCGGTACCGCTCCGATGTCGTAGAGGAAGTGGTGCCAGAAGCGCGAATAGATCATATGGCGCGTCACGTGCTCCATACCGCCGTTGTACCAATCAACGGGCATCCAGTAGTTGAGCGCCTTTTCGTCGGCCAGCGCCTCGCTGTTCTTCGGATCGATGTACCGCAGGAAGTACCACGACGAACCCGCCCACTGCGGCATCGTATCGGTCTCGCGTCGAGCCTCCCCGCCGCATTTCGGGCAGGTGCAATGCACAAAGTCCTCGATCTTGGCCAGCGGGCTTTCGCCGTCCGAGCCGGGAGCAAAGCTCTCCGCCTTCGGCAGACGGAGCGGCAGTTCTTCATAAGGAACGGCCACCATACCGCACTGCGGGCAGTGAACGATCGGGATCGGCTCGCCCCAGTAGCGCTGACGGTTGAACGCCCAGTCCTTCATCTTGTACTGCACGCCCGCTTCGCCGATGCCCTTCTCCTTCAGGAAGCCGAGCACCTTTTCGATGGCTTCTTTTTTGGTTTCGATGCCGTTGAGGAAGTCGGAGTTGATCATCTTACCGTCGCCCGTGTAGGCCGCTTCCTCGACGTTGCCGCCTTCGATGACGGGAACGATATCGACGCCGAACTTCTTTGCAAATTCATAGTCGCGCTCGTCATGAGCGGGCACCGCCATGATCGCGCCCGTGCCGTAGCCCATCATCAC
>JAFQMR010000045.1 GCA_017396175.1 Clostridia bacterium | reverse complement strand
GTCAAAACCCAAACGAAAGTTTGGAAAATCGATTTATAAGCAATAACTGCGCAGCGTTACTTAGCGCGTTGGGCGTTGATTAACGCAACGGAAATACGACGTTGATGGTAAGGGTGATTGCATGAGTGAAGAAATACTAAAAAAAGAACCGCTTTTGACACGTTATATCGAGAGCCACGAAGAGGAATTGCCGAGTGAAACGGTGATTTCGTATTATCGGCGCATGATCGAGCTGTATGAAGAGGCGGGGCAAAAAGAAAAGGCTGATGAATTTCGAAACCGATTGAAGCAATATAAATCATAAAGGAGATATAAAGCTTATGTGGACGGTAGAAAAGATACAGGCGTATTATGATGAGTTGAACAAAGCGTACGGTTTGCAGGTGGTTCCTGTTATTCGCGAGGCGAAAAAAGGGAAGTCCCCGTTGTTTGTGAAAAACGGAGAGCTGATGTTTATTCCTGCGTTTTTTAATCACCCGGAGCTTGACGAGACTGTAAAAATGATGCTGTTGACGGAACTGTACAGTTGTTTCCATATCGACCGCCGTAAAACGGGATATGTGGATGTGAATCCCGGATTTATGGCAAAAGGGATCTGCCTTGAACGAGGAGTTGACTTTGCTTCGGATGATGAAATAGAGCAGAATTTACGTAAAGTCCGAAGACAGCTTTATGATGAAATCGAATACTGCTGCTATTTTTCGGTCGGTCAAAAGCTTCGTGAGAGTGCGTTTGTAAGCTGGGAAGTAGTGGGTATTACACGCAACGGGATAGATGATATTCTTGTGACGGTCAAACCAATCGGCTGTAATCTCGGAAAACCTGAGAGGACAATGACGGAGGAAGAACTGTATAAGCGCTGTTGTAATTTCCGTGATATGAAGAATGAGAAGGTGGATATGCGCAGAAACTTGGTTGTCATATCCGGCCCGTCCGGTGTAGGCAAGGATAGTGTTGTTAAAAAGCTGCTTGAAAAATATCCGCATTTGCATAAAACGACATCAGTCACCACACGCACCAAACGCGGCAATGAGGTGGATGGTGCGAATTATTATTACGTTTCAAAAGAACAATTTTACGATTTGCAAACCAACGACAGTCTGGTCGAATATACGCTATATGACGGTGAATATTACGGTACATTTTATTCTGAAATTGAACGACACCCCGATGACGTACCGCTATTGCTTGTGATTGACGGTTGCGGCAGAAGAAGTCTGATGATGAGATATCCGATGGCAAAAACGATATTTATTGCACCGCCTTCTTTAGAGGAACTGAAGGCACGTTTGATTGTTCGCGGAGAAAACAGCGATGAGGAAATAGAGCGTCGATTAACGGTGGCGAAGGATGAACTAGAGCAAGCATATAAGTACGATTTTACGGTTGTCAACGAGGAGGTAGAATCCTGCGCAAAAGAGATTGCAAAGATTATATCTAAAACTGTTTTAGTTGCGCAGTGAGAGACAAAAGACCCGCTAATCTATAGGATTGGCGGGCCTTTTGTCTAGGTGGGACATATATCATTATCTAATAGTTTGGAGTATCCCGTCCTTTCTAATGGGAATTGAAGGATTGTGTGCCGTGTGATAGTTTCGAGAGCGTTTTTCGCTCTCGTATGGTGTTAGTATACCATCGGCAGGTGCCATCGCGGCGCCCATATTGTTGGCGTCGGTGATACCAAGATCGACGATGCGTCCGATGCATACGTCTTCGACGGCAACACCGCTGTCCGCTTCTCCGACTACGGCGCACCCTGCGGCGGTGGCCGTCCACTGGGCAGTCGGGGTACGTTGCCCGCCATAGGCGAGAGGGTAGCGGAATTGTCGTTCGGCAGAGCAGAAATGAGAGGAGGTCACGGCGGCCGCCCGCTTCGAGACGCCGCTGTCCGTAAGCATTGCCGCCACGGCGATGGTTTGTGCCATCGTGGAGCAGGCGCCGTACTGCCCGAGAAGCGGCACGCCGCTGTCCCGCAAGCCGAAGGCACTGGCCGTACATTGGTCGAGAAGATCTCCCGCAAGTAACAGCTGCAGGTCGGCGGGGGTGAGTTCGGCTTTTTCAAGCGCACGGTCAAAGGCTTCCTTTTGGAGGCGGCTTTCCGCCTTTTCCCACGAGGCTTCGCCCATCGACACATCCTCGAAAACGGCGTCGAATTCTTGCCCGAGCGGGCCTTCGCCCTCCTTTTTACCGACCACTGCCGCCGAAGCGAGGATACGGGGGTGGGTAGGAAGAGAGACGGTCGATCGTCCGATGCGCGTTGCCATTGTATCGCATACCACCTTTGTACGGTTTTTAAAACAGTATGTGTCGCTTTGCCGATGGTTAAACAAATGTTATGACATTGTTGGGTTTTTAAAATGTATAATACAATTACCAATCGTATGGTATAGAACCGAAGCGTTTTATCCATTCGCTGTAAACCGATAAACCGACAGCGGCCTGTCCTGTGTGAAGCAGGGCGGGCCGCTTGACGTATATGGTATATTGAAGATGACGAACCATTTTATATAACGGAGTGAAGAGGTATGCGAATCGATTTGACGTTGCCGATGACCAAAGAGATGCTTGGGGAGGCAAAGGCGTTGGAGAATAAATCCCTTGCGGGGCATCTCGGAACGCATTTTGACGTGATGAATAAGGAGTTCCCGCTTGACTACACCGAGCGGCGGGGCATCCTGTTTGATGTCCGTCACGTGACGGATCGCGATATCGACATCGGCGATATCGACTTGGATGCGGTGGAAAAGGATATGTTTGTGGCATTTTATACGGGGTATATCGAGCGGGAGCCTTACGGCACGGCAGTCTATTACCGCGAGCATCCGCAGCTGTCGGACGCGCTCATTGAGGCACTTCTCGACAAGGAGATCTCGATCATTGCGCTCGACTGCGCGGGGATCCGTCGCGGAAAAGAGCATACCCCGAAGGATCAGCACTGCGCTGAGCGCGGGGTGTTTGTGGTGGAAAATCTGTGCAACCTGCAAAAGGTGCTGGAGCAAGGCCCGCACTTTACCGCCCTGACCTGTCCGATGCCCTGGGAGGGCCTGACGGGCCTGCCGTGCCGCGTGATCGCCAAGCTGTGAGGTCGCGCAGATGATGTACAAAATCTTCCTGAACAATGTGTTCTGATCAGCGGCTTGGCACGGCGGGGAGAGTTCTCCGCCGCGGGTGCATTTTCGCGACAGGATGCGTAAGGAGTTTGCGGGCGTTGTGCTGTATAAATGGTGAACGGATCTGACAAGGGGAGGCGATGGGTATGAAACGATGGACGGCGCTGTGGCTTTCGGCGGTGTTGACCGTTGTGATGCTTACGGGTATGACGGGTGCGGTACAGGTAAAGGCTTCGGTCGACGGCTTTATATTCTCGGCGAACGGGGATCAAAGCTGGACGGTTTCCGAATATATCGGCACCGATGCTGAGGTGGTCATCCCCTCGAGCCTCGACGGCATGCCCGTAACGGCGATCGGTTACAACGCGTTTTACGGGTGCGAGATCACCTCGGTGACCTTCCCCGACACGGATATCGTGGTAGGGCGGATGGCATTTTTGCTGTGTAAGTCGCTGAAGACCGTAACCTTGGGGCGCGGACGGACGATCCTTTGTGACTATGCCTTTGACGGCTGTTCGGCGCTTGAAACGGTGGAGGTGCGTGGGGAGATCTCGTCGCTCGGCGTCGGGGTGTTGGCGCGGACGGCATATCTTGATAACGAAAACAACTGGGACGGCGATGCGCTGTATCTCGGCAACAGCCTGGCGGCGGTGCGGGAGTCGGCGGTCGGATCGCTTGCGGTACGCGAGGGGACGACCGTGCTGGCGGACGGTGTGTTCGCAAATCGGACGGGGCTTGAGGACGTGACGGTCCCCGAGGGCGTGACGGTGATCCCTACAGCCGCCTTTGAAGGGTGTGCGTCGTTGAAAACCGTGGCCCTGCCGTCGACCGTGCAGACGATCGGCTACGGTGCGTTTTATTCCTGTGAGGCGCTTGAATCGGTCGACCTGCCCGAGGGACTGACTTCGATCGGTCAGGTGGCCTTCTTTCGGTGTCGGGCGCTGAAGGAGATAGCGATCCCTTCGGGTGTGACGGTGATCGATTTTCAGACCTTTTATGATTGCCGCTCACTCAACCGCCTGACATTGTCGCCCGACACGACGGGGATTTATCACGAAGCCTTTTTCGGGTGTCGCTCGCTGGAGGAGGTCGTGATCCCCGACGGCGTGACGGTGATCGGCGACCGTGCGTTTATGGATTGCTTTTTGCTGTCGCGCATCACGGTGGGGGATAACGTGATCCAGCTCGGGAAAGAAGTGCTGTCGGGTACGGCGTATCAGGAACATGCGGACAATTGGCACGACGGTATGCTGTATCTCGAGGACTATCTGATCGAGGTGGATCCCGATATCGGCGGTGTGTTTACGGTGCCGGAGGGGACGACCGTGATCGGCGGGTATGCCTTCTGGAATTGTGACGTGACCGAGGTGATATTCCCAAGCAGCCTTCGTGCCGTCAACAACGAGGTGTTTGAAGCCTGCAAAAAGCTGACGGCGGTGTATTACCGCGGTACGTCGGCGGCGTGGGCACGAGTGCAGATCCATCCCTATAACCGCGTGCTCCGTCAGATGACGGTGCAATGCCTCGGCGACAGGAAGGCGGGGGACGTGACGGGAGACGGCGTGATCAACACGGCGGACAGCTTGCGTCTGTATGCGGCGGTCAGCGGTTCGCTGGCACTCGGTGTTGCGGAGCGGGCGGTCGCGGATCAAAATGCCGACGGGGTGCTGAATATGACGGATGCACTGTTGCTGTACGGGTTGATCTCGGGACGGTTTATCATGTAACGGTAAAGAGCGAAAGCCTCTTACCCGACGTTGTGTCGGATAAGAGGCTTTTTTTGTCAAAAAAATCCAAAAAGGCGGGTTGCGAAGCGGAAAAAGCTTTGCTATAATAGAGCTATCAGTTCGAGTTCGAGAGGAAGATGGGGTATGGCTACAGCAAAGCAACGGCAGACGTTCGGCGAATTTATGGCGGCTGACGGCAAGATCGATGCCGTGAAGGTGACGGAGCTGTTTTACAGCGATGTGGTATTCAATAATGAGGATGAGATCGTCTACGACGGCAAGCATCACGATATGGTCGGCCTGCAATTCAACTCGGATGTGCTCGACCGTTATCCGACCGTGGCGGCGCATTACCGCGCCTTCGGCAACGCGATCCGTTCGGTGGCGCAGTTTGTGGAAGAGAACAAGCTGTTGATGATCCCGAAAACCATGTTTCATAAACGCCTGCTGGTGTTGACGCGCAAACAGCCGATCACCGGTATTACGTTCCTTGATCTGTGCGCGTGGCATCTGTTGCGTATTAAGGAAACCGGCGAATCCACGTATACGGTGTCGGTGGACCGCAATCTTGTCAACGGTCTGCCTGCCTGTCGTCGCCTGATGGCGGAGCTCGTCAAAACGCTCCGCGCCTACAACGGTAAGCAGGGCGCCTTTAAGGTGACCGTGAAGGTGACGGGGGAAAAGGATATTCTCGATGCCGCCGTGGCGGGTGCAGAGGCGCTTACGGCGAGCGAAACCCTGACAGTGTCCGAGGCGGAATCGCCGTTCGCAGGCGTGCTGAACGCGGTGCGTGCCGCCGCAAAGCCGAAGACGGCGGTGACAAAGGTCACCGCTTCGTCGAAGCCGAACACAACGCCTGCTCCGAAAACGGCAAAGCAGGCGGCGGTTGCCGCTCCGCACCGTGTATGGGCGGTGCGCGGCACGGCGTCCTATCGCGCGAAGTGGATGCGCGGTCGATAAATCGTATAAGCAAACGCGATCGGAAGCGGAATGCCTTCGGTCGCGTTTTTTCGTGCATAAGTCAGCGTTTGACAGATGTCGACAGGTTGGTATATAATAAAAGAAATGTTTTGAAAAAGGCGGGGACGGTATGCAAGAACATGTGGAGCTGGTGAATCGCGGGTTTCGGGCGCTTCTCGCGCCGCTGGCGCGGTATGTCGGAAGTACGATGAAGAATATGTACGGCGACCTCTGGTGGAGCGAGGCGACGGAAGCACTCGGGCGGTCGTGGGCGGTGCCTGTCGGCCCGTCCTTTGAAGAGCGGGTAGGCGCGCTGGATATTGCGGCAAGTCTGCTGTTGTTGGATCGCCGCTGGAATGAGCTTTTCGGGCATCTCCTGCCACGCGAATGCCGTAGTTATGTGAACGAACTGCGCCTGGTGCGTAACAACGTCGCGCATATCGGGTATGAGGACCTGTCGCAGGAGGAAACGGTCCGTGCGTTGGATACGATGGCCTTGCTGTGTCAGCCGATCGATGCTGAGGCATCCGAGACGATCCGTGAGCTATACCGTGAGATCTGTGTGACGGAAACGACGGTGGTGTATGAGGGCCTGGCACAGCCTGCGTCCGAGTCCGAGCGCGGAGAACTGACGGAAGGGAGCCTGCTGTCGCTGGTCGGCACCGAGGCGGTGGAGCGTACCCAATTGACACGCAAGATCACCTACGGCGGCAGAACCGTGACGTATCCCGTGTATCGGGTGCGGCTGGATCATCTGTTTTATAACGATCAGAACGACCGCATCGCCACTTGGATTTCGCAGTACGAGGCGGTCAACGGTGCCGATTCGCTGACGGCGCTTGACCGCGTGGATTACAACCGTATTATCGAACAGTTTGTATATGACAGCAATGAGGAGTCCATTCGCAAGACGCAGAAGAACATCGAAGCACTCGGTCAGCGAGAAGCCGGTGTGGCGCTTGCGGACGGCCGCGTAGTGGACGGCAACCGCCGTTTCACCTGCTTGCGCCGTATGCAGCGCGAAACACCGCAGCCGCTGTATTTCGAGACTGTGATCATGGATATGGATATCCAAGCGGACAAAAAGCAGATCAAGCTGCTGGAGCTGGCGATTCAGCACGGCGAGGAGAAAAAGGTCGACTACGATCTGGTGGATCTGGCGGTGGGTACCTACCGTGACGTGGTTGCGAACCGTCTGCTCACCGTTGAGGAATATGCGGCGGCGGCCAACGAGCCGATCGCGGAGGTGAATAAGCGCCTGCGCGTGATGGAGAGTATTTCGGAATTTCTGCGGTTTATCCGTTTGCCCGAACAATACCATATTGCGAAAGACTATCAGGTGTACAGTCTGTTTCAGGAGATGCTTGCGCCGATGAACGCGATTCCCGAAGGGGAGCGGGAACGGCTGAAGACCATCGTTTTCTGCAATACGCTGATGC
Source organism: Clostridia bacterium (assembly GCA_017396175.1). GTDB lineage: Bacteria > Bacillota > Clostridia > Oscillospirales > Acutalibacteraceae > RGIG1959. The sequence continues at coordinate 5,934 of JAFQMR010000045.1, read as the reverse complement.
ATGCGGTGTCCGATCAGCGCAAGTTCATCCGCGATATCAAGAGTCTTGTGCGAAGCGGCGCCTACACCGCGTATGCGGATGCGCAGCAGGCGACCGTGGAGGCGCTTTTGACGGAGCTGAACGGGCGCACGGTGCATAGCAAAGCGGACATTGAGGCGTTTGCGGAGGAGCACAAGGCAGAAGCGGAGGAATTGCGGCTCGCGATGGAGCGGGCGCTGTTGCGGATGCGTGCGCATCAGGTGAAGGCCAGACCGTCGGAAAACGCGCAAAAATGTGTAAGTCTGCTGATGGATGTGGACGTGCGCACCTTTGCACGCCTCGGCGACGAGGAAAAATGTGCTCTTAAGGACAGTCTGAATACGCTGATTACGTTGGCTACGGACTTTAAAGACCGATTGGAGTGATAACGGTGAAATGGACAGAACGGTCGGTCACGGCGCTCGATCTGTCGGCACGGTCCTGTCATGCGTTGATGCGTGCGGGGATCTGTACGGCAGGAGCGCTGGCGGAGTGTGATGAGGAAACGCTTCGTCGGATACGCAATCTCGGCGAAAAATCCGTTTGCGAAATTCTGGAGGTGATTGCGACGATGGATCGGAGCGATACACAGGCGGAGGAAACGGATGCTACCATCGACGATCTGCATGAGCTGTCTCCCGCCGCGTACAATGCGTTACGCCTGAACGGACTGCAACGACTGGAGGATGTGGCGGCGTTGGATGAGGCGATGCTGCGGCGGCTTCCGCTGATCAATGCGGAAACGGCGGCGGAAATCTGCGTTTGTTGTCGCGGATATTTGCGGCGGCGGGATCAACCGCTTCGCGAACGGCTTCTGTCTTCCGCAAAGAACGCCGAGATCCTTTCTTACGTCAGGGAAAACGATGTGTCGCTGGAAGCAATGCTATTGCCGAATCCCTCTAAAAATAAGCTGGCAAGGGCGAATCTGAACGCGATGAGCGATCTGATCATGATGTCGGAAACGGCGCTGCGGGCACTCCCTGCGATGGGAGACAAATCGTTTGAACCGATCCGCGCGGCGGTTGAAGCGTATATAACCCGTCACAGCGACGCATTGGAAGCGATCCTGAACGGGGAGGAGATCGTTCCTTTCGTCTCGGAGGAGCAGGTGCGTGAGACGGTGCTGGCGCTGTACGACAACCGTGAATTTTACGGCTTTTCCCTCGCGGAATTCCGCGAAGCGGCGGGAATTCGCGACAAGGTGGATGAGCCGACACTGAAAACGGTGATCGGCGGTCTGATCGCCGCAGGCGAGCTGGAATATACGGATTACCGTTGCTACCGTGTGTATGAGCCGTTTGAAACGGCGATGGCGCGGTGTACGGTTCTGAAGGACACCGAAAGACGGTATCTTGAGGGCCGCTTACAGGGGCTTACGTTTCAGGAGATCGGCGAAGCGGACGGAGACAAGAGCCGCGAATATGTGAGCAATGTGATCGTGACTGCCCGTCAAAAACTGCGCCAATGGTATCGGAATGAGACGGGCAAGGCCGTGTTTGATGAGGAGTTTTACCGCACGCTTTATGAGACGTACGCGGTGGATATACAGGACGCAGAGCAGTGGCTCGGTATTCCGACGCGGGTGTTTCGGGTGCTGACAACGCTCGGCTATAAACGCGGCAAGGCCGCGCTTGATAAGGCCGCGGAGGACCGCGATCGCCTCGGTCTGGGCTTGCGCTTGAAGATCAAAAACTATATAAACCGTGACAAGCTGTTTCTGGACGGCGAATGGATCGCCAAAAAGCGCAAGGAGCTGGAGCGCGTTGTGGTGCGCCGCTTTTTTACCGAGACAACGTCGTTTGATACGTATTTTTCACGGTTTAACGATTGCCTTCGTGCGCTGGGCGTGGAGGAGGAGTCTCTGTTTTATACCGACGGCGTTCGTGCGACACGCCGTAACCTGATTGCGGGGGCCCGTTTTGTGCTGTGGAGCTACGGCGAACATATGCGTTATTACGATATCGACGGCCGTCGGTATGAGGAGCTGTATGAGGGGCTCGGGCTGGATGTTTTACAAAACATCGAGATCAGCACGGCAAAGCTGTTCCGCGAGCATCCCGATCTGATGGAAGAATACGATATCCGCGATCATTACGAGCTGCATAATCTGCTTCGCAAGACGCTTCCCGAGGGAAGCTTTCACGCGTTTGAATGCCGTCCTTCGCCCTATATCTGCTTCGGCGAGTTTGATCGTACGGCGGCGCTGTTTGATATGCTGATCGATCATGCGCCGATCAGCTCAGCGGATCTGCTGGCGAAGATGCAGGAGGAATACGGCTACGATCCGGGCGTCGGTGCTTCGTATCTGGATCCGCTTGCGGAATATTATCACCAAGGCTTCTACCGTGTGGATCAGAAGGATCTTCCTGCGGGACACGCCGCGCTGTTAAAGTCGCGGCTGACAGAGGCGTTTTATTGGATCGATGAGATCCGTAAATGCTATCGGGAGCTGGTTCCCGACGGTGATCCCGAGGCGGTCAATCCGTACACGCTCAAGCAGATGGGCTTTACGGTGATGTCGCGCTATATTTTGCAGGGCTTTGATACGACCGAAGCGTTTTTCGAGGCGTTGCTGACACGGGATGAGCTTTACGATATCCGCCCGTACCATCAGCGGTTCCGCGATCTGCAGACCTATTATCAGAAGCTGCTTGAGCTGAAACGTCAGTACAGAGTGGTGGAATTTGAGCCGCATCAGATGGTGACGGCGGCTCGTCTGCATCGCAACGGCTTGACCGAAGAGACGCTTCGCGCCTATGTGGATGCGGTTGCGGAGGCGGTAGAAGAGGATACCTACTTCACGGTCGCCTCATTGCGGGCCGACGGCCTGACGTTTGATATTGAGGACTACGGATTCTCCGACTGGTTTTATGCGAGTCTTGTGGCGGCGGATCCGCGCTTTTCAAGCGGTAAATGGGACGGCCTTCGGATTCTGTATAAGGGCGAAGCAACGGTGTCGCGGCAGTCATTCTTAGCGGCGGTCATCAACGGTCACGGCTCGGTGGATATGTACGATCTGTGTGACGAGCTGAGCGACCGCTACGGTTGCCGCCTGGAGGGGCGCGGTGATGTCACGTGGCTGGCGGTCGCGGGCGGTGCGTATTATGACGGCGACCTGGATCGGATGTACGGCAGTGAGGCATTATACCGCCTGGAGCTTGAGGAAACGGAGGCGTTGATGTGATGGAACAGCATAAAGCCCGACTGCTCAGGGAAGCGGAGGTCTTGCACGAGCGGTACCGCCTTCACGAAACGGTGACGCCGTCCACCTATGAACCGGGTTCGATGGAATACCTTGAGCAAACGGACGGGGTGTACGATGCCGATACCGATACGCTGACCTTGCGCTTTGACGTGCGCGGTACACGTTACGGAGACCGTACCGAACAGATCGAAGCGTTGCAGGTCGGTGATCCGCTTCAGCTGAAGCGGGATGCGCATAACCTTTACAACGCCAACAATTTTACGGTGCTTACGGAGCGCGGTGCGGATGTCGGAAATTTGCCCGCGACACTTTGCGATGCGATCGCGCCGTTGTATGATGCGGGAGCGCTGACGGTGGAAAGGGTATCGGTATCCTTTGTAGATCCGATTTCCAAGCGAAGCCGTCACGCTAAGCAGGCAATGTTGTTTGCGGAATTGGTGCTAAAGCTGACTACATAAAAGAATAAACGTTCTCTCCCTGTGGAAGTGATTGCTTTTACAGGGAGATTTTTTGTATGTAAATAAAGAACAAATGTTTGATTTTCTCTTGAAATTCGATTTTCGGTGTGGTATGCTGAGAAGCAGAAGGGAGGCGGGCTGTGTGGAGAAACGGTATCTCGCGATCGATTTAAAATCGTTTTACGCGTCGGTGGAATGTGTGGAGCGGGGACTCGATCCGCTTACAACCAACCTGCTGGTGGCGGACGGCTCGCGCACCGACAAAACGATCTGCCTTGCCGTATCCCCGAGCCTCAAAGCACACGGCATTCCCTCGCGGGCGCGTCTGTTTGAAGCGAAGGCACGACTTGCACAGGTGAACGCCGCCAGACGGTACCGTGCAGGCGGACGGCTGACGGGCGAGTCGTGGAACGCCGAGGCGTTGGAGGCAGATCCGACGCTTGCCGTGGGGTATATCACCGCTCCGCCGCGGATGGCGACCTATATGGCGTACAGTGCCCGCGTTTATGCGGTGTATCTGAAGTTTGTCGCCCCCGAGGATATTCACGTGTATTCGGTGGACGAGGTGTTTATGGATGCGACACCGTATCTGAAGGCGGCGGGGTGCGATGCACGCGAGTTCGGCTCGCGTATCGTGAGGGAGGTGTTGCGTGAGACGGGTATTACGGCGACGGTCGGCATCGGCACCAATCTGTATCTTTGTAAGGTAGCGATGGACATTGTTGCGAAAAAAGCGTTGCCCGATCCGAACGGCGTGCGGGTGGCGGAGCTGGATGAAGGCTCCTACCGTGAGACGCTGTGGTCGCACCGACCGCTGACGGATTTCTGGCGGGTAGGACGCGGGATCGCATCGAAGCTCGAAGCCCATCGCCTGTTTACGATGGGGGATGTGGCGCGGTGCTCGCTTCACAATGAGCGGATGCTCTATCGGCTGTTCGGCGTGAACGCGGAGCTGCTGATCGACCATGCGTGGGGGTGGGAGCCCTGTACCTTATCGGATATCAAAAGCTACCGCCCCGAAGCGCACAGCACCTGTATCGGGCAGGTACTGCAAGCGCCGTATCCGTTTGAGAAGGCACGCCTGATCGTGCGGGAAATGGCGGATCAGCTGGCGCTGGATCTGCTCGGAAAGCGGCTGTGTACCGATCACCTGACGTTGACGGTCGGCTATGACCGCGAAAATCTCAAGGATCCCACAAAGGCGGTGTATTATCAGGGTGCGGTCGTGACGGATCCTTACGGCCGCCGCATTCCGAAGCACGCGCACGGCACGGTGCATCTGCCGTTTCGGATGACCTCCGCCTCCCGTATCCGCGAGGCGTTGGCGGCATTGTTTGACCGCATTGTCGATCCGATGCTGACCGTGCGGCGGATCACGGTGGCGGCGGGCGAGCTTTGCTCCGAGGCAGAGGCATCCAAAACCGAGGTGCATCAGCTGTCGCTGTTTTCCTCCCCCGAGGAGGATGAGCGGGAGGAGGAACTTCTGCGGCGGGAACGGCGGCGGGAGCAGGCGATTCTTGACATTAAGCAACGGTACGGGAAAAACGCCGTGTTCCGTTTGATGGATCTGGAGGAGGGGGCAACGGCCCTCGAGCGCAACCGACAGATCGGCGGACACAAGGCATAAAAAGGAGGAGACACCCCGTGGGGGAGTATGACGATATTCTGGAAACCGCCCATCCGACAGCGGCCAAGCCGATGGCGCGATGGAAGCGGGCGGCGCAGTTTGCCCCCTTTGCGGCGATGGTGGGGCTCGATGAGACGCTCGGTGAGACCGCCCGCCTGACAGAGCGTCGCGTGCCGCTGTCGGAGGAGGAGCAGGCGGCGTTGAATCGCACGCTCAGCTTGTTGCGCGAACGGTTGAGTGAGCGTCCGACGGTGCGTCTGCTGTGCTTTGAAGAGGATGCTTTGAAGGACGGCGGGCGGTACGTCACGGTAGACGGGCAGGTGCGCACCGTCGAGGAGGAGACGGGGATGCTTGTCTTTACCGATCACCGCCGCCTGCCGCTTGACGCCGTCTGTGCGATGGAATTGTTGGAATAATTAAAAAATCAAACAAACCCTATTGACAGTCACGCGACCGTGTGATATGATCATATTGACGATAACAGAAAGGAGGAAGCGGTGATGGCGGTATTGCCGGGAACGACCATTGAAATATCGGAGCTGAAAAGCGGTGTGTCAAGACAGCTGTTTGACGGCATTTTTGCGGCGGGCGGCATCACGCTTTCTCAGGTGTCGATTATGACGGGG
>JAFQMR010000044.1 GCA_017396175.1 Clostridia bacterium | reverse complement strand
CCATTCCGGTTGTTCCTCAATGGAGGTTTGTATCTTGGCGAGGGTTCTTTTTCCGATTCTTCTATCTAATATCGCAAACATTCTGATAATAGGATTGCTTGAAGTTATACTATCCTGTATGTTTTGATGGCGGTATACCGCTAAGGCTTCGCAAAATTCTTCATCGGTATATTCTGTGCGATGATTGATAGAATGTGCATCTAATAATTGCCAAAACCCTGACCAATATTCACCAATGCCGCTGGGTGCTGAATGTTTTGTATATCCGTTATTGATGAAAAATGTATTTACCGTTTCTAAGGAAAACCGCTTTACCTGCACATCATCAATACATACTTCAAAAATATGACACCCATCCATGCCGATATATGTGGTGCAACCATATCGTATTCTGCCTTGCAATGAATCGGCAAGCATATCTTGTTCAAGGTATTTCCTCATCCCACTCCATGAACCGAGAATTTTCCCCATGCAATCTCACCTCGTTAACTTCGCTATTTATCCGATTTCACTATACCACATTCCTGCTTAAAATACAATCACCCCGCTTGTGAACAAGCAGGGTGATTGATTATGGTTGTATTAGGTGGATTCTTACTTGAAATATCTCTCGAGGAGGCCCTTCAGCGCCTTGCCGTGGCGGGCTTCGTCGCGCGCCATCTCGTGGACGGTATCGTGGATCGCATCGAGGCCGTTCTTCTTCGCGCAGGCGGCGAGATCAAACTTGCCCTGCGTCGCGCCGAACTCGCAGTCCACACGCCAGGCGAGGTTATCCTTCGTGGTGGCTTTCATGTTGGGCTCCAGCGTCGAGCCGAGCAGCTCCGCAAACTTCGCTGCGTGCTCCGCCTCTTCGTAAGCGGCCTTCTCCCAGTAAAGGCCGATCTCGGGATAGCCTTCACGGTGCGCGATACGCGCCATGCAGAGGTACATACCGACCTCACTGCACTCGCCGTTGAAGTTCGCCATCAGCTGCTCCAGGATATACGCCTTGTCTTCGGCACTGATGTCGGGGTTGCTTTCGACGGTCTTCGAGTAGATGCCGAATTCGTGCTCAGCGGCCAGCGCCGCATCCTCGGCCATCTCGGTGAACTTCGCGCCGGGAATCGAGCAAACGGGGCACTTCACGGGGGGCTCATCGCCGGTGTGGACATAACCGCAAACGGGGCAAACATACTTTTTCATAAACATTTCCTCCTGAAAGTTAAAATAGACGGTAGTATCATAAACGGCGAAGCCGTTCAGAGCGGGGTTATCGGCAGTCTTGACACAGACCGCTGAAGAAGATGTCCTGTCGGTTGACGGTGAATCCTTCGGGGATCAGCGGTGCGAGGAGTCCGTCGGGCATTTCGAAATCGAAAAGCCGTCCGCACTGTTCACACCGACAGTGTCCGTGGTCGAGAGGATCGCCGTCAAAATGCTGTTCCGACGGATCAATGGTTACGACGCGTACCAGCCCCGCATCCATCAACGCCTTAACGGAGTTGTAGATCGTCGTGCGGGAGAAGCTGGGGTACTGCGGGCTGAGCGCTTCAAAGATCGCATCGGCAGTGGGGTGGGTGCGGTGCGTCAACAGGTAATCGTACACCGCGAGTCGTTGGGGTGTCGGGCGAATGCCGCGTTCCTGCAAGCGTCTGGCCTGATCGGATAGGTTCATCGTCTCACCTCGATTCTGTAATCTCTGTAAATTTGTAATGATTACAATATTATATTAGCACAGGTTTTGCGTGTTGTCAACACCTGTTTTAAAATTTTTTGAGATTTTTTTGATGACGCGGAAAAAAGGGTGGCAATCGCAGGGGACACGTGGTATAATGAAGCCAAAGTACGACAGTAGAGGTGACGGACTATGAAGATCGGATTCTTGGGCGGCGGCAATATGGCGGGCGCCATCATCCGCGGCATGGTACAAGGCGGGCTGAAGGCCTCGTCGATTTTGTGCTATGATATCGATGTGCAAAAGACGTTTGCGCTTCGGGAGGAATGCGGCATCACGGTGTGCCAGACGGCGGAGCAGCTGTGCGAGGAAGCACAGGCGCTCGTTTTGGCGGTCAAGCCGCAGGTGTTCGAAGCCGTTCTCAGTCCGCTTCGTGCGGTGCTCAGCGTTCAGCGTCCGCTCGTGATCTCGATTGCGGCAGGTAAAACGATCGACAGTGTCGAGTCGCTGATCGGTACGCGACTGCCGCTTGTGCGCGTGATGCCCAACATCGCCGCCAAGGTCGGAGAGGCTGTGACGGCGTACTGCTCCAACGAGCTGGTAACGCAACGGCACGTGGAGACGGTGTACACGATCTTTGAATCGGTCGGCACGGTGGTGCCGCTTCAGGAATCGCAGTTCGGCATCTTCTCGGTGCTGGCGAGCTGTTCGCCTGCTTATACCTTATTATATATGAATGCGCTCGCCACGGCGGGCGTACGCGGCGGCATCCCGAAGGATACGGCGCTCCAGATCGTGGCACAAAGCGTGCTCGGGACGGCCAAGCTGCTTCTCGAAAGCGGAGAGCATCCTGCGGCACTGATCGACAGCGTGTGCTCTCCCGGCGGTACAACGATCGAAGGCGTGTGCGCCTTGAAGGAAGCGGGACTCGAGGATGCGGTGCTTAAAGCGGCGGCCGCCAGCCTTGAAAAAGACAAAAAATTGCAAAACACTTGACAGTCTCCGAAAAAAGTGGGATAATGGCTTGAAGAATGGAAAGGTTTTGATGGCGTATGATGCGTATCATCACGGGTTCGGCGCGCGGCGTGCGGCTGCAGACGCTCCCCGGTGAAGACACGACACGCCCCACCACCGAACGCGTGAAGGAATCGGTCTTCAGCGCTCTCCAGTTTGAAACGGAGGGACGCGACGTACTCGATCTGTTTGCGGGCTCGGGACAAATGGGGCTGGAGGCGATGAGCCGCGGTGCGCGAAGCTGTACCTTTGTGGACAGCAGTCGTGAGGCGTGCGAAATCGTGAAACAGAACGTACGCGCTACCAAGCTTCAAAAAAACATTCAGGTTCTCAACACAGCGGCCGAGGCGTTCTGTGAGCGTCGGGAGGGCACCTTTGATATGGTGTTTCTCGATCCGCCGTACCGCGCCGGTCTGTTGCCGACGATCCTGCCGATGCTTCCCGCGCTGATGCGTGAAGGCGGTGTGGCGGTATGCGAAACGGATCTCACGACCGTTCTCCCCGAAACGGTGACGGATGGTGAACGGCGGCTTGTGTGCGAAAAGCAAAAGCGCTACGGCAAAACACTGGTGTGGTTCTACCGCGCCGAAACTACCTAACTCTGCAATATGGCGATGCAGCCGCGGCCGTATCGTAAACGCCGAATACACAAGGCCCCGATGTAGGCGGGCCGCTTCGAAAGGAAGGGTAATACTATGAACGTAGAAGAGATTTTGGGCCAGATTGACGATATGGTCGACAAGGCTTGGGACGTGCCGCTGTCGGGCGGTAAGTGTATGATCGAGGCGGACAAGCTCCGTGATCTGGTTGACGATATCCGTGCGGCTCTGCCGTCCGAGATCCGTCAGGCGCAGACCGTTGTGGCTGACCGTGCGGAGATCGTCGCGGGCGCGAAGCGCGAAGCGGAAGCGATCGTCCGCAAGGCGGAGGAGCGTGCGCAGGCGATGATTGCTCAGGAAGAGATCACCCGCCAGGCTCAGCAGCGTGCCGAGGAGATGCTCACCCGCGCACAGCAGAAGTCGCGCGAGATGTGCAAGGGTGCAAACGATTTTGCGGAGGATGTCCTGCGCCGTGCGGAGGAACTGCTTACCGGTCGTGTCGGCGAGATCCGTCAGGCGCGTCAGATGCTTCGCACGAACGCCCCCAAAAAGGCTTCCGACGAACAACCCGCTCAGCAATAATACGTGAACACACAAAGCGCATCTGCTTTTTCGGCCGATGCGCTTTCATTTTTAAAAACGGAAGGACGTGAAGGAGAATGGCGTTTGTAACGGCGATCATTGTGGCGGCGGGAAGCTCGACGCGGATGGGACGGCCGAAGCTTCTCATTCCGCTTTGCGGGAAAACGGTGCTGGAACGTACGCTTCGGGCGTTTGATACGTCCTGTGCGGACGCCCTCGTGGTGGTGACAAGGCCCGAAGATCAGGCGGCGTTTCAAGAGGCGGCGTTGTCGCTTTGCACACCGTGTCGGTTTGTGTCGGGCGGTGCGACCAGGCAGGAGTCGGTCGCAAACGGCCTTCGGGCGGTGGAGGAACAGACAACGCTGATTGCGGTGGCGGACGGTGCGCGTCCGCTGATCACGCCCGAAGAGATCGACCGTGTAATTCAAAAGGCATCCGAAACGGGCGCGGCGGCCGCGGCGGTACGCGTGAAGGATACGATCAAGCAGGCGGACGGCAACGGCGTGATCGTCGGAACTCCCGACCGTGCAACCTTATGGCAGGTGCAGACGCCGCAGGTGTTTGACGCCGCGCTTTATCGCAAGGCGATGGCGGCGGCTTTAGAGGCGGGCGCCGATCTGACCGACGATTGCCAGCTTGTGGAGCGCCTCGGCGTGAAGGTGACGCTGGTGGAGGCGTCTTATGAAAATTTAAAGGTCACAACACCCGAAGATGTGGTGACCGCAGAAGCGATTATCAAACGACGGGGAGGCGTTCGTATGCGGATCGGACACGGTTACGACGTTCATCGGCTGACAGAGGGACGGCCTTGCATCATCGGCGGGGTGGAGATCCCTTTTGAAAAAGGACTTCTCGGGCATTCCGACGCCGACGTGCTGACGCACGCGATCATGGATGCCCTGCTCGGTGCGGCGGCGCTCGGAGATATCGGCGGCTTGTTTCCCGATACCGATCCCGCCTTCAAGGGGGCGGATTCGATCGCCCTTTTGCGGGAGGTCGTGGCCCGTGTGACCGGGAAAGGGTATACGATTGAGAACATCGACGCAACGGTGCTTGCACAGCGTCCGAAGCTGAAGCCGCATATTGAGGCAATGCGCGAGGTGATCCGTCGTGCGTGCGGGATCGAGCTTGATCGTGTCAATCTGAAGGCGACCACCGAAGAGGGCCTCGGTTTTACAGGCGCGATGGAAGGCATCGCCGCCCACGCGGTGTGTTTATTGGCATAAGGGTATAAAAAGGGCGGGCGTTTTGAAAACGCCCGCCTTTTTGTTTTGTAAATCAGATCATGGTGTCGAGGCAAATGCCGCCGTAGGGGCGGATGGACAGGACATGGCAATGGCCCTGACCGAATACCGCCTCCATAACGGTAATAAAGCTGTCGAGCTTGTCCGCGGGGACGAAATTCTGCGTTGTGCCGCCGAAGCCGCCTCCGTGGACGCGCCACGCGCCGACACCGTCGAGCAGGCGCTGGGACAGCGCCAGAGCAACGGACATGCTTTGTTCCTTGACGTCGCACGCGGCATACACGTTTTGCAGGTATTCAAACGAGGAATGGCCCGATTCGATGATGAGGCGCTTGAATTCCTCGAAATCGCCCGCCTTCAGAGCGGCGACCTGCTTGACAACGCATTCGTTCTCGCGCAGAAAATGGAACGCGCGGAGGACGGCACGGTCACCGTGAGCGGCACGCAGGGCGGGCATCGCGGCGAGAAGCGCGTCCATCGTGATACCGCGCAGATACGGCTCGCCGAGGTCGCCTGCGACCGCCTTCATTTCGGCGGGCACGGCGGCGTATTCGTGCGTCAGATCCGCGTGATCGCCGCCGACATCGACGATGCACAGCTTGTAGCCGCACGCCGCAAAGTCAAACGGTACCGATTCGATCACGGGGTTATCGGTATCCTCAAAATCGATGGTGACGATGCCGCCGACGGAGCTGGCCATCTGATCCATCAGGCCGCTGGGCTTGCCGAAGTATTGGTTTTCCGCAAACTGCGCGATCTGCGCAATTTCCACCGCCGACACCGCACAGGCGCTGTACAGGTGGTTGAGGATGGTGCCGATGAGCACCTCGAAGGCCGCCGACGAGGACAGCCCCGAGCCCTTGAGCACGTTGGAGGTGGTGTAAGCGTCAAAGCCGCCGAAGCCGTAACCGCGCTGTGCAAAGCGGGCGACGGTACCGCGGATGAGGGAGGCGGATTTGTTGACCTCCTCGACGCGGGCCGACAGGTCGGTCGTATCGACGGTATCCATCGGATATCCCTTCGATTGCACGTTGATCACGGTATCCTCACGCGGGGCGACGATGGCGATCACATCGAGGTTAACACTGCCTGCCAGTACACGGCCGTGATTGTGGTCGGTGTGGTTGCCGCCGATCTCGGTGCGGCCGGGAGCGGAGAAGAGGCGCAGATCATCCCTGTCGCCGAAGGTCGCAACAAAGCCGTCAACGGCCTCCGTGTAGCGAGCGCGCTGGGCGGCGATCTGTTCCTCGCCGTAGAGTGTGGCGAACAGGCGATCGTAGTCGCCGTTGAGAATACGTTGTTTCAAAGCGGTTGCGTTCATCAAAAGAACCACCTTTCATGAAATATCGGTTTACTTTTCTATTATACAATGATTGGTACTGTGTTTTCAAGAGGGATCGGCAATTTCTCTTTGAAAACCTTACAGATGACAACAATACCCGCCTTTTATGTTGTGCGTTTTTACAAAAATACCGTTTTCACCAAACAATCACTTGCCAAATTCGTTGTAATTCAGTATACTATATATGTATACCTTTGTCATTATGGCTATGTGTGCTGTAACGAAACAGGAGGAAGACTTTATGAAGTTGAAAAATTTGCTGGCTGTTTTGCTGAGCCTTGCGTTGTTTGCGGGTATGATCCCTGCAATGACCTTCGGCGTGTCGGCGGCTCCGACGCTGACGAACAGCTACGAAGCGCGCAAGTACATCGTCGGTACGATCGACGCGGAAGCGGATTTCCGCTCCGAAGGACATACCGTGATCTATAAATACGGTTTTGACGCGAAGACGGAGTGTCCTGTCGATTCAAACGATAAGATCGGCAGCACGACGAAAGGCGACTGGTATCAGACGAATATTTATACCGGAGCGAACTACACCTGCACCAACCAATGGGGCGTGGAGGTTGCCGTCAACGAATTCGGTTTCGTTACGGCGAAGGGTACGGCCGGTAATATGGCGATCCCCGAAAACGGCTTTGTTATTTCGGCGGTCAACGGCAGCACCAGTATTCCCGGGCCGAATGTCGACGCAGGCAACGAATTGAAAAACAATGTTGAAGTCGGCGACTACATCCGCGTGTCCGGCAGTAATTACTACGTCTACAAAACCACCGACGATTCCAAGTTTACGGATGCGACGGCGGCGTTCAACGTGAAGAAGACGCAGGTTCTGAAGATCACCGAGGGCGGTGACGGCGTCACGACCGGCACAAACGAATGGAACAACGACGTGCTTGTCAAGGCGACGGGCACGGGTGCCGACGGCGTTGCGAATCACGCGGGCTATGTCGTGAGATTCGGCGGCAACAATATCGAGGTGCCGTCGGGTTACTTTGCTGTTTCGTTGTCGGGCCAGACTATGCACGATACGGCGGTGAAGGCATACAACGGCGCACAGCTGTTTGAGGAATTTGCGGCTCCCGGCGCGATCGTCAACATCGGCTCTGCGGAGATCTACTTCCGCTACGATGTGGCGGCGGCGAAGCGTGCGGCACGCCTGATGTCGGGCACGACCGATTCGACCGTGACAACGACCTACGACTATTCGGCGGCAACGATCTATAACGATGCGGTTGATAAGTACGAACTGGTCGATACAGCCCGTCTCGGCGAGCTGTACAGCAATATGGAGGCGATCGCCGACGCGGTGCAATCGATGACCACCATCGAGGCGATGGAGCCGTATATGGCGACGCTCTATCAGAATTATAACGAGATGCGGATGCTCGAATATGAGAAGCGTCCCGTGGAGATGCGTGCGGTGTGGATCCGTCCGCTCCCGAACGACCGCAAGGAGCGCACCGTAGCGGAGCTCGATCAGCTTCTCGAGGATGCGATCCTTGAGCACAAGGCACTCGGCTACAATCAGATCTTCATCGAGGCCTTCTATAACTCCTGCACCACCTTCCCCGTGCCCTCGACGGCGGGCTACAACGGCCTCTACTACAGCCAGAATCCCTATCTCGTGCCGACAACGATGACCTGCGGCTCGTCGGGACAGCCCGGCCTCAATCCGAACCTTTCGGAGCCCTACGATATGCTGCAGCGCTTCATCGAGATCTGCCGCGAGAACGAGGTCGAGCCCCATATCTGGTGGGAGGTCTTCTACGTCGGCTACACCCGTACCGATCCCAGTGTGACGGATGCGTTGTTTGAATACTCTGTTGCACAGCAGATTCTGAACAACACGACGAAGTATAAGAACTACCTCAACACAGCTCACACCGGCTCGCTTTATTACGGTGCGGAAACAGACGGCGCGCATCAGTACTTCCTCAATCCCGGCAGTACGGGTGTACGCACCTTCCTGATGAATACCTTCGAGTACATTCTCGAGACCTACGACGCAGAGAGCTTCCAGCTCGACTATATCCGTTATCCGCATACGAGCGCCGAAAAATGCTTCGGCTACGACAGCGACACGCTGGCGGCGTTCCACGCGGCCTACCCGAACAATTCTACCGACCTGTACACCTATAACGGCTTCTATGATGCGGATTGGGTGCAGTTCCGCGCAAACTATGTCACGAGCTTTATCGAAGACCTGCGCGCGCTGATTGCCGAGGTCAACCCCGGCTATTACCTCTCCTCGTCGCCCGGCGCGGATCCCGAGGATTCCAAGAAGAACCTGATGCAGGATGTGGAATACTGGCTTGAAAACGACCTGATCGACATTCTTTATCCGATGGCGTACGGTCAGAACGTGCCCGGTATGGTCGCTCCCGGCCTGGTGGCGAACAACGCCGATCACTTTGTGTGCATCGGTACCTCGGCGGGCTACGACGACGATGCGTACGAACAGCGCTGGCTCAAGGAGGTGCGTGACGCGGGTGCGGACGGCATCGCGGCGTTTGGTACCATCGACAGCTGGGTGAACTATGCGTGGGAAACCCCCGCGATCACCCCGACGGGCAACGCCACCAAGGCGGCGAGCACCTGGCTGAACGAGGTGCTGGTGGTACGCGCTGCGAAGATGCTGGAGCTCGGCGATATCAGTCAGAGTGTATATAGCAACATCGCGGCCAAGGCGGAGGATGCCGCGTTTACGATCCGTGTCAACGGCATCGAGTCGACGGCGGCTTTGACGGCGCTGAACGCTCTGCAGACAGTAGCGAACACACTGCCTGCCAACGCCAAAACGGCGATGACGGGCGACATCAACTACATCCTGAAGATCCGTAGCAATTCGCACGACACGGCGCGTCAGGCACGCGAGGAGGCGCAGGAGGAGCACACCTTCGAAACGATCGACGGCGCGACCTACATTTCGGGCTCAGACACGCTGTACGTGACGGCGAACGGTACGAAGCTTTCGGGCGCGATCACCCAGATGGTGACTGTGCTGACGGCGGAAGCGGTCGCAAAGATGGAGCTGGATAACCTGTCCTTCACGTCGGGCAGCGGCGTGGCGTTCGAGGTGCTCGGCGATGCGCTTCAGCTTGAGCTGACGGGCGACAACCACATTACGGCGAATACCTTCGCAACGCTCGATGTGACCTACTGCGGCACGGGTGCGTTGTACAGCGACGGTGCGTTGCAGTTCCAAATGGGCGATGTGAGCGACGACGGTCTGCTCAACTCGACCGATATCCGTGACCTGCTTCGCGTCAACGTCAAGTATACGACGCTGTCGGCTTCGCAGAAAGCAATCAGCGACGCAAACGGCGACGGCAAGATCAATACGATCGATACCCGCATCTTCCTCGATGCGTACATCGGTTAAGCAGTATACCTTCCCCAATACGCCTGCAAGGAACACCTTGCAGGCGTATTTTTTGTACAAAACGGAATGAAACATCGATTAATGACAAAAAGTACTTGCCAAACCGAGGCGTGTTCGCTATACTGTATACAGGATACCCTTGTCATTATGCGCTGTGATTTGCATAGCGAAACGGGAGGAAACAAGTATGAAGTGTAAAACCCTGCTGGCTGTTCTGCTGAGCCTTGCGTTGTTCGCGGGTATGATCCCCGCGATGTCGTTTGGCGTGTCGGCGGCTCCGACGCTGACGGACAGCTATGAAGCGCACAAGTACATCGTCGGTGATGCGATCACCGGCACCAATGTGAACCGTGGATCGAATACATTGATAAAATTTGAATACGGTTTTGATCTGATCAATTCGGGTGCCTCGTGGCTTTACGATTATGCGTGGTGCAAAGCGTTGTATGATGCGTCGGGCCCGAACTACACCTGCACCAATGCCTATGGTTGGGAAGTGGCGGTGAATGAATTCGGCTTTGTTACGGCATCGTCCGGTGCGGGCAATATGAAGATCCCGACAAACGGTTATGTGCTGTCCGGTTTCGATGGTTACAAAACGAATCTTCAAAACAACATCGAGGTCGGCGACTATATCCGTATGTCGGGCGATGTGTATTATGTCTACAAGACCACCGATGACTCCAAGTTCACGGATGCATCGGCGGCGTTCAGTGTCAAAAAGACGCAGATCCTTGAAATCGTCGAGGGTGGCAGCACACCCACCAAGGCGACACAGTGGACGACTACCGTGCTTTGTAAAGCGACGGGAACGGGCTCGGACGGTGTCGCGAACCACAGCGGCTATCTTGTTAAATTCGGCGGCAAGGAGATCACCGTTCCGACGGGTTACTTTGCACTGGTGCTGAGCGGTACGCCGCTGAAGGATACCGGTGCTGACAGCTACAATGCCGCACAGCTGTTTTACGAGTTTGCCTCGCCCGGCGCGATTGTCAACATCGGTGCTAACAGTATCTATTTCCGTTACGATGCGGCGGCGGCGAAGCGTGCGGCGCGTTTGATGTCGGGTACGACCGATTCGACGGTGACAACGACCTACGACTATGCGGCGGCGACGATCCTGAACGATGCCGAAACGAAATACGAGCTGGTGGATACCGCTCGTATGCAGACGTTGTACACCAATATGGCGGCGATCGCCGACGCGGTGCAGTCGATGACCACGATCGAGGCAATGGAGCCGTATATGGCGACACTGTATCAGAATTACGCGGAACTGCAGACGCTGGAATACGAGCAATTGCCTGTAGAGATGCGTGCCATCTGGTGGCGTCCGCTCGAAAATGATCGTAAACAACGCACGGCGGCAGAGTTGGACACCCTTATTGAAAGCAATGTGCGTAACTTCAAGGAGCTCGGCTACAATATGCTCTTTGTGGAGACCTTCTATAATTCCTGCACGATCTATCCCGTTCCCGCATCGGCGGGCTACAACGGCCTGTGTTTTCAGCAGAATCCGTACCTGGTTCCGACCTCGATGGGCGGCCTCAATGCGAACCTCTCGGAGCCTTACGATATGCTGCAGCGCACCATCGAGATCTGCGCGGAATACGATGTCGAGTGCCACGCTTGGTGGCAGGTGCTGTATGTCGGCTACGAGCGTCACAATGTCGCGAACAGCGATGACCTTGTGGAGTACGGCGTCGGTTACACCATTGAGCAGGATATTCAGAAAAACGGCAGTAACTCGAAGTATTATAACTGGCTGAACGTGGCGCACGACGGCTCGTTCCGTTCCGGCACCACCTCGACGCTGACGCGCTTCTGGCTCAATCCCGCGAACAGCGGCGTTCGACAGTTTTTGCTGAATAACCTGTCATATTTGTGTGCAAACTACGATATCGACAGCTTCCAGCTGGACTATTTCCGTCATCCGAACGACGGCACGCACGAATTCGGCTACGATTCCGATACAGTAGCGGCGTTCAAGGCGAAATACCCTGCCTACAAGAACACCGACCTGACGCAGACATCGTACTGGAAGAATGCGGACTGGGTACAGTTCCGTGCGGACTACATTACCTCGCTGATCGGTGAGATGCGCGTGATGCTTGACGAGCAATATCCTGCGGTCTGTTTGACCACCTCGCCTCAGCCTGATCCTGCGGCGGCGCTGAAGGACGATCTGCAGGACGTGAGTACGTGGCTCGGCAACGGCTATATCGACACGATCTTCCCGATGGCCTACGGCTATCATATCCCCGGCTATGTTACCCCGACGCTGGTGGAGCAAAACAGTGAGCGCTTTGTGTGCACAGGTCTTGCTGTCGGCTATGACGATCCTGCGCTGGAGCTTTCCTGGATTCGTCAGATCCGCCATGCGGGAGCCGACGGTGTCGCGTCCTTCGGTGAAACGATCCCCGAATATGCCGAGAGCATCTGGAGCAAGCCGGCGGTCACCCCGACGGGCAATGCGGCGAGAGCGGCGCGTGTCTATCTGAGCGATACCGTGGCGGCAAGAGCGGCCAAGATGCTTGAACTCGGTGCGATCACGCAAACGAAATATAACAGCATTCTTTCGGCTGTTGAGAACGCCGATTTTGCGATTCGCGTCAACGGCATTGAATCCTCGGCGGCATTGACGGCGATCAATGCTCTGCAAACGGTGGCAAACGGTCTGTCCGCGAACCCGAAGGCGGCGCTGACAAACGATGTGAACTACATCCTGAAGATCCGCCGGAATTCGCACGACACGGCGCGTCAGGCGCGAGAGGAAGCAAAGGTCGAGCACACCTTTGACGATGTCGGCGGTGCGACGTATATTTCGGGCTCCTATACGCTGTATGTCACCGTGAACGGCACGAAGCTGTCGGGCACCATCACCCAGGCGGTTACCGTGCTGACGGCGGAAGCGGTCGCGAAGCTGGAGCTTAACGGCGTGTCCTTCAAGGCGGGCAACGGTGCGGCGTTCGAGGTGCTCGGCGACGCTCTGCAGCTTGAGCTGACGGGCGACAACAACGTCACGGCAGACACCTTCGCAACGCTCGATGTGACCTACTGCGGCACGGGTGCGCTGTACAGCGACGGTGCACTGCAGTTCCAAATGGGCGACGTGAGCAACGACGGTCTGCTCAACTCGACCGATATCCGTGACCTGCTTCGCGTCAACGTCAAGTACACGATGCTGACGGATTCGCAGAAAGCGATCAGCGACGCGAACGGCGACGGCAAGATCAACACGATCGATACCCGCATCTTCCTCGATGCGTATATCGGCTGATCGTCAAGAGATAACAAAACGAGCCTGCAAGGAGTCCTTGCAGGCTCGTTTTTTATAGGCGATTTATTGCTTACGGGCGATGGCGTATTCGTCGCCGTTTCGGAAGTAGGGACAGCTTTGTGTATGTCCGCTTAAAAAGCGCACCAGATCGTCCTCGTCGAGATCCATTTCGCAGACGTACCAGTCCTCCGTCTCATCGTAGGCGTAATACGCGCAATATTCACAGCAGGAATTGGCCATCGCTGATCGCTCCTTTCGGTGTTGTGGGAGTATTATAGTACACAAGGGCGGCCTTGTCAATCGCCGAGAAACGCCGCGTAGGTGTCGATCTCGGCGGTCGTTTCTTCTAAAAAACGGCGGCATTCTTCGTCCTTTGCAAGGAGGCGGCCGACCTTCTTGACCGCCTTAAAAAACCGCTTGTCGAACACCAGCTCTTCGCTGTGGGTGAGAAGCGGGCAAAGCCGAAGAGCTCTGGCATCCGCTTCGACAAACACACGCCCCTTGTGATCGACGGTCGGAAAAAACGGAAAGAGGCGGCACGCAAGCGGGCGCTCCTCGCGGTCACAGGTGCCGTCGCAGACGACAAGCCGCACGCCGTTCGGGAGCTCCCTGACGGGCAGGGGACTTTGCTCGTGCGGGAACAGCCGCATCCCCGTCTCGTCATCGCCTTTACAGCACGCACCGTGACAGCAGACACCGCAGTCGACCGTCAGCGGCGTAAGCTCACCCATTATGCGGCGGATACGTTCGTACATCGCTTGATAATCGGTCACGGCTGTTTCCTCCTTTGGGCGGTCATCCGATAGCTCTCCTCCAACACGTAGTAAAGCGTATCGGTATCGGCACGATCGAGTGCGACCGAGAGCCAATGGTCCTTGTTCATATGATAGGCAGGGAAGAAGCCCTCCTCCTGCAACAGCCCGCCGAGAAGCGCGGGAGCACATTTGAGATTGACGACGTCAAGCGGGCGGTCTTCCCGAAGCCCTAAGCGCGAGGCAGGGATCGTCATCAGCAGGGCGAACCACTTGCGGTTGTCAGCGTGTCGAAACACGGCATCCGTCGGAGACTCCCACGGATAATCCGCCTTGACACCGTAGGTGCGAAAAATATACTGTTCGAAAGCTTCACGGTCCATACGCTCACCGCCCTTTGCATCAGTATATCAAGTTTTCGCCCCCGCGTCAAATACAAAACGAGAGTCTCCCGATCGTGTGCCGATTCGTTTGCGTAACACAAAACAGAATGCTATAATAAAAATAGTTTTCCAAACACCCAACCTTTTCCGTTCGGTTTTTATCTTATAGGTGAAAGCCCTCAAAACCGACCTTCGAAATGAAAGGACATTCCCATGAACGATTACAGTGTCAAAACCGACAGCGATCTTGTCAAGCTGACGCTTTGCGGCAACAGCAAGGCCTACGAAGAATTGGTCGTTCGCCATGAGCGTGCCGTCAAAGGTACCGCGATGAAAGTCACAGGCAACGAGTATTCCGCCACGGATGCATCGCAGGACGCGTTTGTATCGGCGTGGATGCATCTCGATGCCCTGCGCGAGCATGACAAATTCCGTTCGTGGGTTTGCTCTATCGCAAAAAACCACGCTCGCCGCCTTCACGCCCATTACTGTGCGGCGGTGCCCGATATTCGTTTGCATCTTCTCGAGAATGTGGATCTGTCGGACAGCGGCGAGGAGGAATTGCTCGGTCGTTTAAGCCTCGGTGCGCAAGCCGAAGCGGAGCGGGATGAACGCCTGCACGAAGCGGTGGAAGCACTCAGCGAAAAGATTCGCGAAGCGATCACGCTTCACTATTTCGAGGGGTATTCGGTGAAGGAAATCGCCGCAAAACTGTCTCTTCCGGAGGGGACGGTCAAGTGGCGCCTTTGTGAGGGCCGACGTCAACTCAGAAAGGAGTATGGTGTTATGGAAACGACCTACAATGAAAACGAATCGTTGGTGCGTCGCGTGATGCGCCAAGTGGAAGAGCTCAAACTCTGGCGACTGAAAAACGACCGAACGGGCTTCGAAGCCGCGTATCGCGCAACGCTCGCGGCGGTCGAGTCGCTGGATGAATCGACCGAAAAACAATATATGCTCGCCGATGTGCTGATCCGCGGTGTGTGGTGGCTCGACAGCGAAAAGAACGAGGCAACGCTCGCCCGCATCAAAGAATCCGCCGAGAAAAGCCGCAACGAAGAGGTGATGATCGGTGTGCTAAGCAACGAATGGGACGGCTTATCCGATGGGGAGGCGCTCCTGAAAATTCGTGACGAGCAGATTCCGTATGCTGAGCAGATGGGATTCACAAAAACTGTTGGCTGTTTGTATTTTTGGCTGGCGTATCATTATCTACGTGAGCACAAAGAAGAGGAGGCGCTCCTCACATTTCGCAAGGTGTTGGCGATTCTGGCACCTGCTGATATGCACTATGCCAACGCTATGGCGGCTATCGCCATGATGGAACGTCGTCAGGAGATCACCGTAACGAACGACCGCCATTTTGAGTACAGCGCCACCGCCGAAGTTCTCAAAACCATCGACGGCAAGTTGTATTTCTGGGCACAGCCGGGATTCAGCATGGGCTGGGGACCGGGACTGGCGAAGAGTTTGCTGTTTAACTGCTCTCTGTGCGACAATATGATTGTCGATCCTTCTATGAAGTGTGGCGAAGTACGCATCAGCTCGGACGGTCAGACAAAGCTGACCTTCGCGCAGGACGGCGAAACCGTATCGACCAAAGCGGGTGTTTTTGAGAACTGTAAGGTGTTCACGATTACCGATTCTACGACATCGTATTTGACGTATGTGGAAACCGTCTTTTGTAATGGCGTCGGTATTGTCAAACAGACCTCTCACGGTTGGGACGGTGAATGCGTGTGGGAACTCGAAAACTACAAAGCAGACGGCGACGGTGCGTTCCCGCTGAGCGTCGGAAACTTTTGGGATTATGCGATCATAAACAACGACGGCGTCATCTACGATGTGATCAACCGCTTTGAGGTGATCTATGCGGACGGCGAAACCGCGAATCTCTCGGGCTTCCATTTCATACATATTAAGGATTATGACGATACGTGGAGCGGATTGATGCTCAATGCGCGCCGAAACTATGTCATTGAGCATCCCGACGGAACGGATGAACTGGACAGCAGCGTTCTTGATCTCTTTGACCGCGCCGCCGTGCTTGCGAAAACGCCGCGTGAAAAACGGCATACGGCGATCGCCAAGGATGTGATGACGCGCATTATCGAGGGTGATCCCAAAGCCACGCCCGATTACACGCAGTACGGCTGCTGGAACTTCTTTGATCCGCAGAAGATCGCGTTCCGTAACGGCAGAATTATTGTGGACGATAACGATGTCAGTCTGAGCGGTAAGCTCAGCTTTGAATGGAAGCAACTGCGAATCAAAGGCCTCAGCTTTGACGGTTGGAAGGTGTTTTACAACTTCCTCTACGATATGTTCAGCGATTTTGCCGAAGGCATCTGGTCGGAGGATTGGGTGCCCGGCTATCACTGGGAAAAGAAGCATCGGAATTATAAGTCGTGGGGACGGAAGTACGATACTGTGCTGGATGTTCTCCCCGATGAGACGGTTACCGTCAAGGCAGGCACGTTTGAAAATTGCCGCCACGTTGTGATCGAGGTCACGCCCGATGAGAATTATCGCACGGGCAAAAAGGAATACTGGTATGCGCCGAATGTCGGTGTTGTCAAGATGTTTGCCTATAATCCCGACGGCGAAACCGAGCATTGCACGTGGGAGCTGACCGCGTACAGCGGCACGGGTGATGGCTATTTCCCCGTAGCCGACGGACTCTTCCGCCGCTATGAACCCGTCGTGCTCGGCGACGGCTACCACGCGTGGGTGGAGTACACCTTCGATGTCGAGGGTGACGACGTGATCCTGTTCCGCAATGCCTGCGGCACACGCGACCGTGACGCTCACGAAGCCGATCAAAGAGAGAACTGAGAGCGAGCGGCAGAGTAGCTTCGGGACTATGTCCGATAAAAAATATCCCCCAGCTATGCTGGGGGATATTTTTTATCCTTTGATGCGTTTATCGATGATGACCTTGAGCTTGCCTGTGCGCGGGTTGTATTCGAGGTCCTCCGCCTTGCACCATTGCACGACAGGGGGATTCATCACGTCCTGTGCGACGGCATCGGGAAGCAAGGGACGCTCTTTATAAAGCGTCTGCAGGAAGGCATCGGTATCGCCTTTATCGGGATCCGCCACGGCGAGCTTGAAGATGAACTGATCTTTGATGTCGTGCGTGACGAGGATCTGATAGGCGAAATAATCCACGCCGCATTGCGTCAGCACGTGTCCGACATCCTGCGGATACAGCGTCACAAAGCCTGCACGGGCGGCAACGTTGCTTCGACCGAGGATGCGGAATTTACGGTCGGGAACACCCTCGGGCTCGGTGTACTCGCCCATATCGCCTGCGGGGTAACGGACAAGCGGAATGAGAGTCTTGAACAGCGAGGTGATGTAGATCACGCCCGGACGGTTCATCTCGGTGATGATCTCGCCCGTGTCGGGATCGATCAGCTCCATATAGGTCAGATCTCCCATCACGCGATGCTCGTTGAAGCCGCAATCCTTGGTGAAGTACCCGATCGGGCCGCCGTCGTTGGAAGCGTAGAAGATGGAGCGGAAGTCGATCTCGCGTCCGAAGCCCTTACTGATGCGGTCGCGTTGATCCTGATACAGCGTCTCACCCGCAAAGTAGATGGTGTCCACCACGAAGCCTGTCAGCTGATGCTCGGTGATGTAGGCGACGATCTTGGTGAGGATGGAGGGCAGTCCTGCAATGCAGTTGATCTTATGCTCCAGAATGGTGGTCACCATATCCTCGATCGGTACGTTGCCCGACAGGTGATACATGATCGTTTTGGCAGGAGCAAAATAGAGCATACTGTAGGTGTAGAGGAAGCTCGCGTACAGTCCGCCTGCGTAAAAGAGGTTGGCGATCTTTGTGCCGTTGGTCAAGCCTCCCTTTGCGAGTACCGCGCCGCTGCATTCGCACATCGTTTCCCATTCTTCGGCGGTGTAGAGCGAATACTTCGGATCGCCCGTCGTGCCGCCGCTTTTGAAGATCTGACCGTCCTCCTGCCTGCGGGTTGCGACCGTGCCGCCGAACTTGTCGCAATAGGTCCAGAAATCGTCCTGATCCACAAGCGGCAGACTTTCAAACGGGGCGTCGGCGGGAAGATCCTTGTACAGTGCCGCGTAATAGGGGGAATGCTCACGGGCATACGCGACGATTTCTTCGATGGTATAGGTTTTATAACTCATAACGCATCCTCCTTTGTCAGACGAACGATATCGTCCTTCAGCTCCTCAAATTCACCGACCAGCACAAGTTGATCGTAACGGCGGTCAACCTTGAGAAGCAATTGCATCACCAGATACTCAACGTCTTTGCTGCCCGGCATCACGCCCGACAGCACAAAGCCCTGCTCCTTGGCGATACGGTAAGCGTCCTCACAGCACGGCGTGTGCAGGGGCAGGAACAGCTCGATCATTTCGTGCTTGCGGCGGATGGCATCCGTCACCGCGTCGCCGAGAAGCGGCTTCAGATCCTCGCCTGCTTCCGACACGACGATACGCTTCATATGCATCACGGTGTTGTCCTCGATCCGCACGAGACTTGGCCCTTCGGCGGGTACGGTTTGACCGAGGCTGTAGGACAGACCGAGGCGGTCGTACATTTTGGAGATAAAGCCGCAAAGCTCCTGCGGGGGATAGACGGTGCTGCGGGCATCGGTGTCAAGCAGCTTGACCGCCGCACACAGATCCAGGCGATCGCCGCTGTT
This sequence comes from Clostridia bacterium, assembly GCA_017396175.1. Taxonomy (GTDB): domain Bacteria; phylum Bacillota; class Clostridia; order Oscillospirales; family Acutalibacteraceae; genus RGIG1959. The sequence goes on along the minus strand of JAFQMR010000044.1, from coordinate 8,157 downwards.
GTATTCACTCTCAAGCTCGGCAGGGAGGTAGGAGAGGAGGAGCGAGGTGGCGGTGAAGCCTGCCTTCAGGAACGCCTTTTGCGACATCGGATGGAACGCGACGGGCTGTCCCATCACGGCGCGCAGTCCCTTCTGACGGGCAACCGTCAGACAATGCTCCATAAACTTGCCGAACAACCCGAGACCGCGGAACTCGCGTCTGGTGACGACGGTGGACATTTCGGGCATTTCGGGGAACAGCTCGGAAAAGGTGAGGGCAAAATGTCCTGCTGTTTGCCCATGTTCGTTCACGGCGAGGAAGGACATCAGCTCACCGTTGCGGATCATCTGCAACAGACTGTCCACGTAGTACATCCGCTCGTAGGAGTAGGAATAGCCGTATTCACTGTAGATGCAGCGGATCGCCTCGATGGCATCCTGTTCCGTTTCCACGGCGCGGATGGAAAGATTGGTGTCAAGCACCTCGGTCGGCTCATACGGCGGCGGCGGAACAAATTCCAGCGGATTGAGGATTCGCTGGCGGATATAGATCCGTTGACCGTCGTGCCCGAGCATTTCCGTGCCGATGCTGTCCACGTACATATCCAGCACGTAGTTGCGGAAATCGTCATCCGTTTCGGCGATGCGTTCTTTTTGGTAAGAGAAATCCGCCCAGGTGGGAACACCCTTGTCGCGGATAGCGACCTCAAACACGTGGTTATGGATGTTGAGATCTACAAACAACGTTCCCTCGCCCTGCGGGTACGCGTTTTTGATACGCGCTTTCAGCACCTCGCCGACCACGAACCGCATACGGTTGTAGCGGGAATAGTCGTGGTGCTTGTGGCCGGCGACGATGGAATCCATGAAGGAGAGTACCGCCGGTATGTAAAAGGGGCGGTTGCGGATCTCGATCGTTGCGATCGGTTTTGTAAACATATGTCGGTCACCTCACTGAATACACACACGGTTCACGCCGAGTGTAGGACCGTAATCCGCCAGCTGTGCGGGAGGAACGGCATCCTTCGGCGCAAGAGCGGCCGTTTCGTGGGACAGGGTGTCCTTGATGATGATCTTGTGTTCGTCGGCGATCCATTCCGCTTCCACGAACGCCTTTTCGGTTTCAGAGCAGGAAGCAAGGCGATTGAGATATGCCACCGTTGCTTCCACGGCCGCCTCGGAGAAGGCGGGATCGGACTGAAGGTCATTTTGAACGTCCTTTGCGAATTCGGAAAGCGCCTGACCGCGACGGCAAAGGCGCGATCCTGTCCCGCGCTCGACGGTCGTATCCAGCAGGAGCAGGTTGGCGTCGGTTCCGCGGCGGCGCATAGAAGCACGGGTAACCAGCAACATACCGACGGTGACAAGAAGTGTCAGCACCTCGGCGGCGGTGTACGCCGCCCATACGCCGTTCAGTCCGCAAAGCGCACCGAGCACAAACACGCCGAGCATAAAGAACACAAAGCAACGCAGACTCACAAGCACCGAGGCAAACAGGCTGTGCTCGGTGGATTGCAGATAATAGCCGAGTACCACGTTGACGGTCATCACGAGCATACTGGTAGCGAAGATCCGCACCGCTGTGCAGGAGCTTTGGAGCAAGGCGCCGCTGTTGACACCGAACAGCATCGGCACCACCTGCGGGAACAGCTCAAGAAGCACCGTCACCGTGCCGCAGAGGAGTATAATCGCCCACAAAGCAAGCTGCAGAGTATGCTTGATCTTCGGGATGTTTTTCTCGCCGAAATAGAGGCTGATCATCGGCTGTACCGTCTGGCTGATGCCCTCAAACAGTGCAAGCGACACGGTGTAAAGATTGAACACCACGGTGTAGACGACCATCGCGTCGTTGCCGCCGAGGGCCGTGATCACGTGATTGATGATCAGAATGGAGGCAAACTGGTATACAAAATGAAGTGCGGTTCCGATGCCGTTTTTGATGATACGCCATATCTGACCGCCGAGGGTACATACGAAGCGAAGCGTGTTTTTCTTCGAGAAGAAGTGGGAGGCGATGACGGCGACACTGACGAGCTGGCCGAGCGCGGTTGCCAAAGCGGCACCCGCGACACCGAGGCCGCACGGACCGATCAGGAGAATATCCAGAACAATATTGACCGCCACCGACAGGAACATCCCCACCATCGACAGCGTCGGACGTCCGTCGTTACGCACGAAGAACGCCAGCCCGATGTTCAGCATAAAGAGCGGGGCGCACCACATAATGATCCCCACGTATATACCCACCAGATCGTACAGCTCCCGTCCGATGACAAGCGGATTGGCACCGAGCCATAACGGGATGACGTCGTAAAGCAGGATGCCGCCGAGCGTCAGCAGACCGCCGAAGAGGGTGAGCAGGATCACGGTGGTGCTGAAGACGCGGTTGGAGCCTGCCTTGTCACCCTTACCCGCATCGACGCTCATCGAAATGGAGCCGCCCACCGCAAAGAGAGCGGCAAAGGTGTTGATGATCATATAGATGGGGGTAGCATAGGTGATGACCGACAGCGTCGCATCGTCGAGATAATATCCGACGATCATCGTGTCCGCAAAGGAGGCGAGCGCTGTTGTCAGATTCATCAGGATCGTCGGGGCAAGCAGTGACAAAAAGATGCGGGTGGTAATAGGACTGCGATTCATTTGTCATCACCTCATTGCGCTGTGCGTTGATCCACCACACTGCGGATTTTGCCGCCGCCCGTACTGAGAAGGAACGCATCCTTATCCTGCTTGACGAGGCGGACAGCTCCCGTCCGATCGCGCAGGCATTCTTCGATTTCGGGGTATTCGCGGCGCAGGATCTGCAGGGTATCCTCCTCGGACAGTGCAAAGTCGGATTCGACGCAGAGCGTCATCACACTTACGGTATCGTAGTGCAGAAGAACCTGCAACCACCCCGTGTAGTGCATCGCGTTGCCGAAGATCGCCTTGATCGTCTTATAATTCACGTAATTGGTTGCAAATTTAAAGATATCGCCGAAGCGTCCAAGCAGCTCGAACCGCGGTGCCGCGCGTCCGCAACGGCACGGTTCGCTGACAAAGCGTCCGAGATCGCCGATCTCATAGCGCTTGATAGCGATGTTTTCCTGATCGCGGGGTGTCCACACCAGGCGGCCAACCTCGCCCTCTGCGGCGGGCTCGTCGCTGTCGAGCTTGAGAATTTCAAGGTATTTGTTGGCGACGACATGATGCACCGTTCCCTCACAGTATTCGCAGGCATATCCCATCGAGCCGATCTCGTTACAGCCGTAGGCAAGCGAGCCGATACGCGTAATACCGAACGTATCCTTGAGGTAGGCGATCTGTGCGGGATCGAAATGCTCGCCGCCGTAAAACACCTTTTCAATGCCGCCGTAGGTCTTGAGCACGTCCGCTTGCTCGCGGAACAGGCGCAGGAGGTAGGTCGGCATACCGACCAATACGTTGACACCGTTGCGGACGATCTCGTCGGCAACGTGTGCCATATCCATTTCGGCGGTCATCGGAAGCTGGACGATATCCGCTTTTTTGAGCGCCTCGTAAATGCTGATAAAGCCGCCGTACAGATCGCCCGAGTAGAACAGGTTCATACATACGTCGCGCTTCGGATCGAGTCCTGCCGCGATAATGAAGCGGGCGGTATCGCTGTAGGTGACTTCCGCGTCGTCGTAGGAATGCGGGGCGTATTTCGCCTTGCCCGAGCTGCCGCCGCTTTTAAGAAGCAGATAGCCCGTGTCGCCGATCTCGCGCTTCGAAGGAAAGTCCTCTTTTTTGAGAAGCGGTGTGCCGTCCTCAAACGGTGCTTCCTGCATCGGAAGCAGTTCGTTAAGCGACATACTGCCTGCGGGGAGACCGCTGTTGATCAGGCTGACACGCTTGAGGTATTGCCGCATCGCGTACACGCCGTCGTGCGGCTCACCCGTGTAACCTGCCATCATCTGGCCGGGCTCGGTCAAACGGTTGACGCCGCCTGCGTACAGTACCGTGGACAGCGACGCAAGCTCCTCCCGCGCACAGGCAAGTCCCACACTTTGCAGATAGGAGCGGAAGGGACGCAGTGCTTTGAGAATGTCGTCGCGGCGGATGGGCTTCACGATCAGGGTGCGGTACAGCGGTGACGCGCAAAGCTCACTGTCAAATTTGACGTACACGCGACAGCCGTTGCCATCGAACAGCTTGCCCTCGTTCATCATTTCGTCGAGGTAGCAAAGCTGTGTCTGGGTGGTCAGCTCTGCCTGCTCCGCCTGTGTCATCGGGTGTAGGGGATAGGTATCCGATACCTTCTGCAGGGTGTCTGCCACTTTTGCGGCAAAGGTGAGAAGTGCCTCACGGTCGTCGGTTTCGTAATAGACAAGCTGGGGCGCACTGCACGCCTGCTGATCATTGACGCAGACGTCGGCGGCAAGCCCACGCAGTGCGTCCTCGGTGACACCGCGCTCCGTGAAGTAGGCAAAGCTGATGCGGTTGCCCCATTCGACGATTTTCACGCCGGCGGGGGCGAGCTTGCGGACACCTGCCGTGGCGGCATCCGAACCCCAGACAGCGATGGTGTTGCACAGCGAGAACATCGCTTTGAGCAGATCGCTGTCCTTTGAGGACAGCGGGAATACGTAGAAATACGGACACAGCGATTCGTCGATCTCGCAGAGCTTCTCGATCATCGCCATCGCGACCTTGTGCGCGCCGCGTGCCGTTTTGATAACGTTGATGTTGCCCGTCAGAATGCCCTCGACCGAGCTGAAGAACGGAAGCATCGCGTCGTTGGAGCTGGTGACGTGACCGAGCACGCCGACAGGCATAAAGCCCTCGAATTCGTCCTCACGGGTGGAGAGGCGCACGATCTCAAACGGGAATCCGCCGAGTTCGCGCTTGATTTTTTTGAACAGCTCGTCGGCGCTGAGCACGCCGATGGCATCCCGTTTGATCTGCAAGGCCTCCTCGCGGGAGAATCCAAGCTCCGTCAGCTCGGGAAGCAGGAATTCCTCGTTGCCAACGAGGAAGCGGCCGAGAGTATCGAGGCTGTGGATCACGCGACGCAGGTCGGGCGTGCCGACGGCAAGCGTGCGGAGAATGCAGTCCTCTACGTGCGACAGGCACGCGTCTTTTTCAACGGAACGGCGTTTGCCTTGAAAAATGATATCCATAGTGTCAGCCTCCCTTTCTTATCGCTTGAGCAATTCGCTGGCGGTGATGGCACAGCTCTTGCCCTTGCTGGTGCCTGCACGACCGATGATTTCCATAAACGGTGTTTTGATGCCGCACCCGCATTCCTCGGCGGGATGAAGCACCGCCATATCACCCATCAGCACCGACACGGCGGGGACGCTGAGCAGATGCGGTGTGATAAAGTTCGCAAAGCCCGCTTGTCCGTAAGGGAGCGGTTCGAGCGTTTTAACGTCGCGGATGATCATACGGCTGTAGACGGGAATGTGGAAGTGGTGGTGCGGACACTCGAAATAGGGTACGGAATGCTCCGTCGAGCCGTAGCCGTCGCGGCAATTCTCCGCGGGAATGCCGAGCATCTCTTCCACCATGGCATACAGCTCGGTCTTGCTGATCTGCTTGTCGGCATAGCCTTTCCAGCCGCCGCCGAGCATCGTCATGGATTTGGGGTTCAGCTTCAGCGGACGGTGTCCCGTATCCTTCATTTGCTGAACGGTGAAGCACAGGAAAGAGGGGAAACCGAAAATACGCACAGGCAACCCTTGCTTTTCGTATTCCTCCAGTGCGTGGATCGTGCCGTACACGTCAAAGTCGTGGCCGACACCGTTGTAACGCAGGGCAAAGAAGGTGTCGTTCACGGGGGCATAGCTCAACAGCCCCAGGTCGGTTTTTGCCGTGCCGAGGTTTTTGCTGACCTGAGCAGGCTCGTAGGTGAACAGCAGGTAGTTGGTCGGCTCGTCGGACAGGAAGCCGTAGTAGCGAAACTCGTTTTCGATCATTGAATTGCCGAAATCGAAGCTGTCCCGATCAAAGAACATCTGGCTTTTTTGTCCTGTGGTGCCGGAGCTCGTCACGTGTTCGGCAACGTCGGCACGGTCAATGCTGAGTACCTCATATTTTTTGAAGAAATTGGCGTGAATGACGGGGATGCGCTTGAGGTCGTCTTCGGTCTGCAGATCGTCGGGATCGAGTTTCGCCGCTTCCATATGGCGCTTGAAAAAGCCGTTGTGTTCCATATGATGGCGGACAACGTCCCGCATTGCCTGCATAAATAAAGCGGACGAGCCCTCGTGATCGTAAACGTCCTCCAGTGTGAGCAACTGTTTCCTGGCTGTCATAGTGTATCTCCCCTTTATAGAAATTGGGTATAGTACTCCAAGTTTTATTCTATAGCATTTTTCGCATCGCGTCAATAAATTTCTGCAAAAAGCAACACCGCCTGCAGGCGGGAACGGATCACGTTACCCGTGACGGGCGGCGGACTTCTTTTTCCGCCTGTGAAGCACGTCGGTACAGACATGCATAGTATAGAATACAGAAATTTTGCAACGGATATACAAGAGGAAAGAAACAAGGCTGTCGCGCTTATAAAAACGCGACAGCCTGTTTATGGGGTTATTCGTCTTTGGCGGCTTCGATCTCTTCGAGGATCTCGTCCTTTAGTGCTTCCAGCTCATCCAGCGTCTCCGAAAGCGCATCGCCGAGTACGGCATCCAGCTCGTGCTCCGAGAAATATTCGCGGATCTGCTCTTGCACCGCCGCGCGAATCGTTTCCTCGGTGCAAGCGGGAGCGGCGGGCTGAGGTGCCGTACCGTCCGTTTCCGACAGCCGATCACTCAGCACATCGGACAGCAAGTTTGCCATCAACGCCACACGGCGCATATCCGCCGCCAGAAAGCCGCCGTCCACGCCCTCGGGAATATCCGTTACGAACAAGCCGTCTTCGATCCAGCCGTTTTTCACGGCGGTGCGATAGACGCCCGAGTAGGCGGTTTTGGAGGCCCAGAAGGCGGTGGGCTCGTTGATGTTGCGGCTGATCGTTGCGAGAAGGCGAAGAGCCGTTGTTAATGAAATACCGGTCGCGGTCGGTTCGGTCGCAACGTCGGGTTGTTGCAGAACAGTTTGTTCTTCCATGAGGGGTTCCTCCGTTTCATTATACGGAGGGCACGCAAGGCAAATCGTGTGTTCATCCACAAAGCGTGCCCTGCCGTGTTTTACAAGACCTTTTGCCCGTTTCGGGTAGGTCGGTTCATAGTCGTTTCCTTGTTCGTCAACTACCGTAATGTTTTTTTCGATGGGTATCATCCCCTTGGTATATGACAATATGTTCGCGAATGCCGTTTTTTGTGATGGGTGCCGTCCCCGCTTCGCAATGTCAGTATACCATACAAGCCGATGCTTTGCAACCGTCTTCTTTTTCATCAAAGCCGAATATGTGCGCCGATGACCTTGCTTGTCTTGTCGTCAAGCGTCAGCCATCCGTCGGCGAGGGCTTGCTCGACCACCCACTCGCGGGTGATGCCGCTGTTGCGGCAGGCAAAATCGCACAGGTGTCCGTTGTCACGATACGCGGCAGGCAGATCCGCCGTAATGATTTTAGTGGAAGCACGAACGGTTTGAGCGAATAGCACCCGCACGGCATCGGCCTTTGCAGCAAGCACCGCTTGCTCCTCGTCGGTAAACGACAGTTTTCGTTCACCGAACACCACCACTGTCGGCTCATAGCCATCATCTGTCCTGCGGATATAGCCGAACTCAAGCAATTGCTTCAGATACGTCGTTTCGCAATCCCCCGCCTTACCGCACACGACACCGTACAACGCATGCGCCTGTTCATGCGACAGCGACGGTGGCGTCCAATCACAAACGGCGGCGTGATTGAATTTGAATTGACCGAAATCAATCGGCGGCAGATCGGAGCGGGTATTGCCGGCAAGGTGATGTCCCACAAACGGAAGCAATTCCAGATCGGCATTCTGGAAACCGATGATGTCCCATTTGCCGCCGTCCGGTCGGTCGGTATAGACATACGGCGTTTGCTCAACAGATGTCGAGAGCAAGTGATCAAACGCCATCACCAGCAGCGTCCACTTCGCATCCTGATAGGATTGATACGGTCCGAAAGGCGAATATCCGTGTACGGTGCACACAGCATACCACTCATCAATCAGAGCCGTCAATTTGTCGGTGAGATCTTTGGAAACAGAACGGTTATAGTTGTAAATAGCTTCTTGTGCTTCACGGCTGATGATT
>JAFQMR010000043.1 GCA_017396175.1 Clostridia bacterium | reverse complement strand
GGCCATCCGCTTGTCGGCGATACGATGTACGGCACCGATGAAACCCTGCCGCGGCATGCGTTGCACTGTGCCGATATGACCTTTGTACATCCCGAAAGCGGCAAGGAGATCACGCTCTCTTCACCGCTTCCCGAGGATATGCGTGCGTTGCTCACAGAACACCATTTAGAGGAGGCGATGGAATGCCTGCAATGATCACTCATTATTTGCTCGGAAAACGGCTGTTGCCGTTGTCGGGGATGCCCGCAATTCCGAACCGCGACGCGTTCCTGCTCGGTACGCAGGGGCCGGATATTTTCTTCTTCTTCCGTATGTACCCGTGGCAACCCGGCGAAAAGGGGATGCCGACGGGAGTCGGCCTGCATGGGGTGCGCTCGTCCCTGTTGGTGGATACCCTTCGAACGCTGTTGAACGAAGCGCCTGCGGAGGACCGCCCGATTTTAAAGAGCTATATTCTCGGCTTTTTGAGTCACTATGCGGCGGATCGCACGATCCATCCGTTTGTGTTGTACTGGCAAGAGGATCTGATGAAGCAAGAACCGCTGTACGCCAAAAGCGAGGGGCCGTATCACTATCGCATTGAAAGTGCGCTTGACACCCTGCTGTTGCATCACGACAGCGGCGAATATGTTACGGCGTTTTCGCTCAAATCCTTAGTACCGAAGCCCGACGCGGAACGCGATCGCATTCTGGCGTGGTTTTATCATGAGCTTTTGTTGAGGGTGCTCGACAAGGAGATCCCCGAAAAACAACTGCGTAAGCTGACAGGGGACTTCCGCCACTCGATGGGGTGGATGACCGATCGCAACGAGTGGAAGGGGAAGGCGATCCGCTTTTACGAGCGCACGACGAAAAGCGGTGCGTTTTTATCGTCGCTTCTCCGCACCAAGGAAGTGGAACGCTACGATTATATCAACAGCGAACATCGCGTCTGGCTGAAGAACGATAACGAGGTCAGCCGTGAGGATTTCTATGAGCTGTGTGACGATACCGTCGAGGTGATGGTATCCGTTCTGAAAGGCTTCGAGGACGGACTTTCCGGCGCCGAGCTGACGAATGACATTGATTTTGCGGGTACAAAATTTCACGAGGAGGTGACGGCCGATGAAACGGATCGCGAGCTTTGAGGTGGACCATACCGTTATGACGGAGGGACTCTACCTATCCCGCCGCGACGGCGATGTGGATACGTGGGATATTCGTTTTGTAAAGCCGAACACGCCGCCTTTTCTGGAAATGCCTGCCGTTCATACGATCGAGCATCTTGTCGCGACCTATGTACGCAACAGCGAATATGCCGATCACGTGGTGTATTTCGGCCCGATGGGCTGTCGTACGGGGTTCTATTTTCTGACGCGGGAGCTCGATGATGCCGTCGTGTTGGAGCTTGTGCGCCGAGCGCTCACGTTTACGGCGTCCTTTGACGGGGCGATCCCCGGCGTCAGCGAGGTGGAATGCGGCAACTGGCTGGAGCATGATCTGCCTAAGGCGAAGGAATACGCGGCCCGTATGTGTGACGTGCTGAAGAATAAAACGACCGCCGATATGCGGTATACGAAAGGATGAGGATATATGAAACGCGGTTTACTCTCCCTGATCGTACTTACGGCATTTTTGCTGACAATGTGGCCGCTTTCGGTGACGGCGTCTGCAACAACGTGGACGTTTGATGACCTGCAAGGCTACTATAAGACGCAAGGACGTGTGGCGATGGCGGGCACGGCGCTTACGATGGACACCACTTCGTCCGGCTTTGAGTTCTGTTTTGAAGGAAGCGGCGACGTGACGCTGCAGGCGACGGTGAAATGCACGTACAGTACCGATCTCTATCTGTCCGTGATCGTGGACGGCGTGTATTCCCGTATGCAGGTGGATGCAGGCGTGAAAGGCTCCAATGTGTCGAAAACGCTGACGTTGGCAAAGGATCTGCCTTACGGTGTTCACCATATTGAGGTGTATAAGCAATCCGAAGCGATCGTGACGCATTTTGCGGCGAAAAGCGTGAGCTTCGAAGGCACACCGCTTGCCACTCCTCCGCTTGATAAGATCACGATGGAGGTTGTCGGCGATTCGATTTCGAGCGGTGCCAGTATGTGGTCGGCGGCCACCCATAACGAAGCGATCCCTGCGGATTATCCGTACTATCTTGACGGCACGAAGACTTACGCTTATCTTGCGGGAGAAGCGATCGGCGCGAACGTGCGTGTGACGCAGGCGAGCGGCTACGGCTGTGTGGATGGCTACAACACGGACGGTATGAATCTCCAGAAGCTGTTTCCTTACACCAACTATTGGCGCAACCAAAGCGCTCTCTATGCGTTTGATCCTCCTGCACAGATCGTGGTGATCAATCTCGGCACCAACGACGGGATGAGCGGCAAGGTGACCGATGCGGCGTTCAAAGCGGGCGCAAAAAATCTGATGACGCTGGCACGCGAGAAGAACCCCGATGCGAAGGTGGTATGGTGCACGGGCATGATGGGCACCTTCTTCCCGACGGTGCTGAAGGAAGCGGTTGCGGAGCTCGGCGGCGGTGAGAACGGCTATTTTTATTGTGAATTGCCGTACGGCGTGGACGGCGGCTACGGTCACCCGAACGTTGCACAGCACGCGGCGGCGGCGAACGTCCTGAAAACCTTCCTGCTGCAGAACTGTCTCCCCGCTGACCATCAGGCGGACTTTTCCGATGCGGCGGCGCTGACGGCACTTGTGAACCGCGCCAAGGCGATCCCGTCGCCCTCGGCGGCATTGACGTCTGCTTTGCAATGGGCGGAATGTGAGCTTCGCTGGGGAACGACCGATCCTTACCGCCTCGGATGTCGTTATGATGCACTGCAGGCGGCAATGAACGGCGAGCTGTCGGTGGACCTGATGCCGCAAGCGGCGTGGGATTCCTGCCCGATGGCGGATAACGGCTCCTATATCTGGCCTTACTACGGCGCGGCCGATGGCTCGGTAACGCTGTACAAAGGCGGCGAGGGCTATTACTGGCCGCATATCGAGGTGCTGAAGGACGTCTTCACCGTCAATGTGAACGACACACCCTACCTCTATCTCAAAACAGCGGGTACGTCGTATTTCAACCTTCATCTGACCTTTAAAGACAAAGCGGGCGAGATCCGCACGGTGACCGCGTCGGAGCTTGCGGGCAACGGCGCGACCGACTTTGCGGCAGGCGAGAGGGAGCTTCGTCTTGATCTGAAAACCTATATGGTCAAAAACGGTTACGCAGATGCAAAGGGCAACGTGGTACTGCTCGCCTGCGACCTGTTTGCGTCGGGCGAGATGGATGTATATACGACGCTCTACGCCTGCTGTCTCACGGAAAGCGACGGCACGGGGTACCCGACGGCGATCGAAGGGGATTATCCCGTGGCGGATGGCCTGCTGACGGGCGTTTCGGTCGGTACTACGGCGGAGGAACTGCTGGCGCGGATGAACGGAGCGGCCTATTTGTCGGTGACGGACGAAAGCGGAAAGACGGTGGATGATCGCCTCGGCACAGGGATGATCCTGCGGCTGACGGTCAACGGCACGGAGCTTGACAGCGCCGTCATTGTGGTGACGGGGGATGTCACGGGCGACGGCGTTTCCAATACGGCGGACTGCCGCGTGATGCTCGGCCATATGGCAGGAACCCAGACCTGCTCGGCGGCCCAACGGAAGGCGGCGGACAGTGACCGCGACGACGTGGCGGAAACGAGCGATGTGCGCACGATGCTGAAGGCGTGCCTGATGTAACGATATGCGGCACACGGTTTTGTAAAGCACAAGACCGTGTGCCGCTTTATTTTTGAAATCGCTGTTAAAAATCGGAAATCCCCTTGTAATTTTGAAGTTTTTCCGCTATACTGATATATTGAAGTGTTCTATCAATTTTGATTGGTTTTTCGAAAGGGCGCGTGTGATATGCTGCAATCTCTGATCCGAGAGCTGACGAGCGGCGAGGGCTCTATGCTGAATATTGTTATGATCTTGATTGCTTCGGCGATGTTGATTTTTGCGGCACTGCCGCTTCATGAATTTGCGCATGCGTTTGCGGCGCATAAGCTGGGGGATAATACGGCGAAGTATAACGGGCGTCTGACGCTCAATCCGCTTAAGCATTTGGATGTATTCGGTACGATCATGCTGCTGGTTTGCGGTGTCGGCTATGCAAAGCCTGTGCCGGTCAACCCGTATAACTTCCGCAATGCGAAGCGCGGTATGGCGCTGTCGTCGCTTGCGGGCCCGATGATGAATCTGATATTGGCGATCGTGTCGGTGGGGCTTTATCGCGTGTTTTCGCTGATTACGGAGGCGCAGTACGCGTCGGCGCTCTCGTCGATGGATGTTGATGCGGCAATACGGATCGTCGAGATCGACGGGTATGTGTTTTATGTGCTGATCGGCTTGTTTGCGTCGATCAACCTCGGTCTTGCCGTGTTTAATTTACTGCCGATCCCGCCGCTCGACGGTTCCCGTATTTTTGCGGCATTTCTTCCCGATAAGTGGAATGATATGATGTACCGTTATGAGAACTATGTGATGATCGGTATGATGGCGTTGCTGCTGTCGGGCGCACTTGATCAACCGCTTGCCTGGATTCGGCACGGCTTTGGGTTTGTGGTGTGCGGTATGTTCGGTATGCCGAATGTGTTTTAATTTTGAAGGAGCATAAACGGAATGGAAGCGATATCCTATAAGCTGCCCGTGTTTGAAGGGCCGCTGGACCTTCTTTTGTACCTGGTGCAAAAGAATAAACTGAATATTTACGATATCCCCATTGCCGAGGTGCTTGAGCAGTATATGGATACCATCCGACGGATGCAAGAGGTGGATATGGAGGTCGCTACGGAATTTCTTGATATGGCGGCCCGCCTGGTGCAGATCAAGTCGGCGATGCTTCTTCCGAAGCACGAGGAGGAATCCGAGCAGCTTCGCCGTGAACTGACGGGGGATCTGATCGAGTATCAGCTCTGTCAGCAGATCGCGAAAAAGCTCGGGCCGATGCATATCGGCTTTGATGTGTTTGTGCGTGAGGAGGAGGCGTTGCCGCCCGATCACACCTACCGCCGTCAGCATCCGCCTTATGTACTTTGCGAATCGTATTTACGTGCGGCGGGACGCGGCCGCCGCCGCTTGCCGCCGTCGCCGCAGGCGTTCCGTGGGATCGTATCGCGGAAGATCGTCTCGGTGTCATCGAAAATTGTGTATGTGCTTCGGCGTCTGTATCGCTCCAAAACGGTTGATTATCAATCCCTTTTTACGGAATCACGCAACCGTTCGGAAATGGTCGCTACCTTCCTTGCGCTCCTTGAGCTGATCAAAGGGAAACGCATTGCGGTGGATGGGGAAGGCGACGGTGTACAGGTGACGATGCTCGCCAGAGAAGCGAAGGATCAATCCACGGAGGATGAAACCGTATGAGTCAGAATGTGAATGAATGCCGTGTCGAGATCGAGGCGATCCTGTTTGCTTCGGGGGAACCGATGAGCGTCTCCCGTATCGCGCAGGCGATCGAGGCGGATGAGGAAACCGTCGAGCGCCTTTGTGAGGATCTTCGTCACGAATACGAAATGAGAAAAGGCGGCATCCATATTGTAAAGCTTGAGGATGCCTATCAGTTCTGTACCGTAAAAAGCGCGGCGGATGCGGTGCGCGCGGCGCTTGATCTGCGCCGTAATACCCCGCTGTCACAGGCGGCTCTTGAGGTGCTCAGCGTGATCGCCTATAACCAGCCGGTAACAAAGGCGTTTGTTGAGCAGGTGCGCTCGGTGGATTGCGGCGCTGTGATTCAGGGACTGATGCTGAAGGGCCTTGTGGAGGAACGCGGCCGTCTGGAGCTTCCCGGTCGCCCGCTGCTGTACGGCACGACGGCGAACTTCCTGCGTAGCTTCGGCCTGGAGACGCTTGCCGATCTGCCGCCGCTTCCCGAGGAGGAGCAACAACGGATCATGACCGAGCCGACGCTCGACGATGTGATCCGTGAATCGGAGGAAACCGAAACGGACGATGGATTCGGCTTCGGTGAGGATCAATAAAAAGGAGGGACAAGCATGGAGATCGTCGGATGGATATTGCTGGCGTTGCTTTTTTTGATCCTGCTTGTCCTGTTTGTGCCGATCCGCGTAAAAGCAGAGTTTACGGAGACGTTTCGCTTGCGAGTGTACGTATTCGGATGCATTCGCGTATGGAAAACGGACGGCGATGAGCCTCCTTCGAAGCCGAAGCCCGAAAAGCCTCCGAAAGCGGAGCCTGCGTCTCCCGCGGAGACGGCGAAGAAGCCGAAGCCGTCTTTAAAGGATGAGCTGAAAGCGCTTAAGGAGCGCGAGGGACTCGGCGGGGTGATCGGCTTTTTCAAGCAGCTCCTGTCCATTGCCACGGGAACCTTGCGGCGAGTCATGAAGTATGTGACCGTGCGGCGGATCAGCCTGTGCGTGCGTGTCGGAGGAAAGGAAGCGGATGAAACCGCTAAAACCTACGGCACCGTTTGTGCGGCGCTGTTTCCGGTTTTGAGTGCGCTGTCGAAGGTGTTACGTATACGCCGTAAGCGCGTGCTGGTTCAACCGGATTTTCTCGCAGAGGCTGTCACTGTACGTATGCGTACGGTGCTTTGGATCTGGCCGTTCGGCATTGTCGGTGCGGCTGTCGTCGGTCTGTTCCGCATTGTTATGACTTGGATAAAGGCTACTAAAGCGCCTGTGGGCGCTTCCGAATCTATAAATACAAAAGCAGAAATCAGGAGGGATCTATAATGGCAAACAATGTCAACAATCTTCTGGGCGTTTCGATCGATAAGATCAAAGAAATGGTGGATGTCAATATGGTGGTCGGCAATCCGATCAACCTTCCCGACAACGTGACCATCATCCCCGTATCGCGTGTGTCCTACGGCTTTGCGTCGGGCGGCTCGGATCTTCCCAACAAATCGGATCGCGATATTTTCGGCGGCGGCAGCGGTGCGGGTATCAACGTGACGCCTGTGGCGTTCCTTGTTGTAAAGGACGGCGCCGTCAATATGCTGCCCGTGGTGTCGAAAGCGACGACCATCGACAATGCGATCAGTATGATCCCCGGTATGGTCGACAAGGTTACGGCGCTCTTTAAAAAGAACACCGATACCGAAGCCGACGCGGTTGTGCCTGCAGAGCAGGTCGACGAAATTACGATCGATTAAGGTCTGTTTTACCACCTGCCCGCATAGTCTCTGTACGGGCAGGTGGTACTCTTGTATAAATTTCTGAAAACGGCATTTTTGGCGCTTGCGATCGTCTGCTTGTCGGGCCGCTTGGTCGCGCATACTTCGGCAAAGGAGGCGCTCCCGGTCTCCTCGTCCGCTTCTTCGGCAATATTGTATGAGCCGTCAACGGGTACGGTGCTGTACGAAAAGAACGCGCATATCAAGCGCCCGATGGCAAGCACGACAAAGCTGATGACGGCACTGCTGACAGCGGAATGTCTGCCGCCCGATCGGGTGGTGACCGTGCGTCGTGAGGCGCTGGAGGTCATCGGAAGCACGGTCGGCCTGCAGGCGGGGGACCGCTTGACGGTGCGGGATTTGCTGTATGCTCTTTTATTGGCGTCGGGAAATGACGCGGCGAATGTGCTGGCGTTTGAGACGGACGGCTCCTTGGATGCCTATGCCGCGCGTATGAACGCACGTGCCGAGGCTATCGGTATGACCGATACGCGCTTTGTGACACCGTCGGGGCTGGATGCCGAGGGGCACGGCTCCACGGCGTACGATATGGCGCTTCTCGCGGCTGAGGTGCTGAAGAACGACCGAACAGCGGAGGCTTGTGCGACGGTTACGGCCGATATTGTTGTGTCAGACCGTGTGCTCACCGTCCGCAATCATAACCGCTTGCTTACGGAGCTTGAGGGATGCGTCGGGATGAAAACGGGCTATACCTCGCAAAGCGGACGCTGCCTTGTGACGGCGGCTACCCGTGACGGCGTAACGCTGATTGCGGTGACGCTGGATTGCGCCGACGATTGGGCGGAGCATCGCGCGATGCTTGAGGAAGGCTTTGCCTGTGTGAAGAACGTGGTGTGCGAGCCGCCTGCGCTTACCGAGATACCGGTGTTCGGCGGTACGTCTGCGTCTGTTTCGGTGACGGGTGAGCCGGTATCGTTTGTCGGCCTTCGCGACGCGGAGACGCCAAAGGCGTCGGTGAGAGCGGTGCCGTATGTATGGGCGCCGATCGAAGCGGGTGAGACGCTCGGGACCGTGGAATACCGTGTCGGAGATACGGTGGTCGCGACGGCTCCGCTTGTTGCGACAGCGTCGGTGGATGTGATGCCTCGCGCACCGTTCTTGACGCGCGTGTGGGATATGTTTTTCGGTATGCTCCGAGAGCTGTTATCTGGATAAAAGGATGTGGAAACTATGGCGCTGGTGCGCTTACAAAAATTGTTGTCCGAACGCGGGGTGGCTTCCCGTCGCAAGGCGGAGGAGCTGATCGCGCAGGGAAAGGTCAAGGTGAACGGCCGTGTGGCGTCGCTCGGTGACAAAGCGGACGATCGAAAGGATATTGTCACGGTGTGCGGTAAAAAGCTCGAGAGGGCGGAAATGCCCGTTTATCTGATGCTCAATAAACCGCGCGGATACGTGACAACGCTCAAAGACGAACAGGGGCGCAAATGCGTTGCGGATCTGGTGGAGGCGACGGGGGCGCGGATTTATCCCGTCGGTCGTCTCGACCGCGAGTCGGAAGGCTTGCTGCTGATGACCAACGACGGCGATTTTGCGAACGCTATTACGCATCCGTCGAAGCATCTGCCGAAATATTATCGCGTGACTCTGCGCGGACAGGTGAAAGAGGAACAGCTGACACCGTTTGTGGAAGGAATTGTGATCGACGGACGTAAGACGGCCCCTGCAGAGGTGGTCATCGTGATGTCCTCGCCCGAACGGACGGTGATCGAGGTGATTCTCCGTGAAGGACGTAACCGCCAGATCCGCCGTACCTGTGAGGCGGCAGGGCTGGAGGTCATGCGTCTTCGCCGTACGGCCATCGGAGCGGTGCGTATGGGGATGCTTAAGATCGGCGATTGGCGACACCTGACTCCCGAAGAGGTGAGAAGTCTGCTCGTGGATACCAATACGCAAAAGAAAATTGCGGCATCGTATATCAAGAACGGAAAGGCTGTCATTTATGATCGAAATAAAATGCGCCGCCAATGAACGGTCCGACGGTCGGGCGGTATATGAAATGACCTCCGGCGACGAGGTGATCGGGACGGCGGAGGTACAGCGTGAAGGGGATACGGTGACGGTGCTCCGATGCGAGGCGCCCGATACGTCCTTGATCGATGCGCTGTTTCGCGCAACCCTGAATGCGGAACGCGGGGAAGGCGCCGAATATGCGCTCGCGGGAGATCGATCGGTGGCGGAGCATGCTGCAAAAAAAGGATATTCGGCGGATTTTTCCCGTGAGCCGCTGAACATCAAAGAATTTTTTTCAAAATTCGTCTGTAAAGGGTAAAAAGTGCTTGTCAAAACCACTTCCATTTGCTATAATTAACCTAATATATTGGGTGCTTAGGATTGTTTTGATCCACCCCTTTGATTCTGATTTGGATTTCACACAACGGAGGTAGACAGTATGGGTATTCAAAATCCTGCCGATTCGGCGGCACGCAACCTGCTTGCGGGCTTCTTTGATGCCGGTAGCTTTGTGGAGATCGACCGCTTTGCGATGGACGGTGATCTCCCCGTAGCGGCCGTGGCGGGCTACGGCACGGTGGACGGCGCTCCTGTGTATGCGTTTGCGCAGGATCATGACGTTTGCTGCGGTGCGGTCGGAAAAGCGCAGGCGGCTAAAATTCGTAAGGTCTACGAGCTTGCGGCGCAGAACGGCGCTCCCGTCGTGGCGGTTTATGACAGCGACGGCGCAAAGCTCGGCGAAGGCATTGACGCGATGGACGCGGTGGCGGACATTCTGATGGCGGCCAACGAGCTGTCGGGCGTTGTCCCGCAGATCGCGGTCGTGGCGGGCGGCTGTGTCGGTTCGTCGGCGCTGATGGCGGCGGCGGCAGATGTCGTGATCGCTTGCGAAGGCTCGGATTATCGCTTGAATGTCGGCGACGATCAGGCAACGGCGGATGTTGAGGCGGCTTCGGTCGCGGACGCGTTGGAAACCGTTCGCGCACTGTTGGCGGCTCTGCCCGCAAACAACCTCTCGGTCGCTCCTGTTTATGAAGCGGATACCGCGATGGTGGAAACGGCGGATGTTCAGGGCGCTGTCGAGGCGTTTGCAGATGCCGGTACCGTTGTGATGCTGACCGATAAAGACGGCGTTCGTACGGCGTTTGCCCGTGTGGGCGGCGTATCCTGCGGCCTTGTCTCCCTCTATGCGGAGGACAAGCTCAGCTGTGCGTCGATCCGTGCGTCCCGTTTTGTTCGCCTGTGCGACAGCTTCTCGATTCCCGTGATCACGTTTGTGGATGCGGCGGGCTTCGGTTGCCTCAACTGTGCGGCCAAGGCGTCGCAGGCTTACGCCGAAGCAACGACGGCGAAGATCACCGTGATCGGCGGCCGTGCGTACGGTGCGGCGTATATCGCCGTAGCGGGCAAGCGTGCCGGCGCGGATGCGGTTCTCGCGTGGCCGACGGCAAAGATCGGTGCTTTGGCTCCCGAAACTGCCGTCCATCTCCAGTGGAAGGACCGCCTGGCGGCGATGGCTGATCCTGCGAAGGATCGCGCGAAGCTCATTAAAGAATACGAAGACACGATGTACGATCCGATGGTTGCGGCGGCAAACGGCTACGTGACCGATGTCGTGACGGTGGGCGAGACCAAGGCACGCCTGGTCGCTCTTCTCGATATGCTCTCCGGCAAGCGTGTAACGAAGCTGCCGAAGAAACATGCCAACATTCAGCTGTAAGCTGTGAATCGCATTTAAGGAGGAAAACGGATTATGAAACATTTCAGCGTTACTGTTAACGGCACGGCGTACGACGTGCAGATCGAAGAACTCGGAGCCGGTGCGGCTCCCGTGGCTGCGGCGGCTCCTGCTCCCGCGGCGGCTCCTGCTCCTGCGGCTCCCGCGGCAGCGGCAGAGGGCAACGTGGTGGAAAGCCCGATGCCCGGCACGATTCTGAACGTGGCTGTCAACCAGGGCGCGACCGTTAAGGCGGGCGACGTGCTGGTGGTTCTCGAAGCCATGAAGATGGAGAACGAGATCAAAGCGGCTGAGGACGGCACGGTTACGGCTGTTCATGTCCGCAAGGGTGACAGCGTCGATTCCGGCACGCCCCTCGTGACCATTGCGTAATGCACGAGCTTTGATGAAACCACGACAGAAAGGATGTATATACTATGGCTAAGGTAGGAATTACCGAAACCATTCTGCGCGACGCACACCAATCTCTTGTCGCCACCCGTATGACGACGGAAGATATGATTCCTGCGCTCGAAATGCTTGACAAGGTCGGCTTTCATTCTCTCGAGTGCTGGGGCGGTGCGACGTTTGACTCGTGCCTGCGTTTCCTGAACGAGGATCCGTGGGAGCGCCTGCGCACGCTGAAGAAGCATATGCCCAACACCCCGCTCCAGATGCTGTTCCGCGGCCAGAATATGCTCGGCTACCGTCACTATGCGGACGATGTCGTCGAATATTTCGTGCAGAAGTCGGTTGCAAACGGTATCGATGTGATCCGTATTTTCGACGCACTGAACGACCTGCGTAACCTGCAGACCTCGATCAATGCGGCGAAGAAGGAAAAGGGTGCTCATGTTCAGGTTGCCGTGTCTTACACGACCGGCCCTGTGTTTACCACCGAGTATTATGTGGACTACTGCAAGAAGCTGGAAGGAGCCGGTGCCGATTCCATCTGCTTGAAGGATATGGCCGGCTTGCTGTTGCCCTACACGACGGAAGAGCTCGTGAAGGCGATCAAAGAGAACGTCAAGATCCCGCTTCAGATCCACTCGCATTTTACGGCGGGTATTGCGGATATGGTGCTGATGAAGGCTATTGAGGCGGGTGCTGACGTGGTGGATACCGCGCTGTCGCCGCTGGCTCTCGGTACGTCTCATCCCGCGACCGAGTCGATGGTTGCGGCTCTGCAGGGCACGCCCTATGACACCGGTCTGGATCTTGTGCAACTGACGAATGTGGCGAAGCACTTCAGCGGCCTTCGCACCAAATACCTCGAAAGCGGTCTTCTCAACCAGAAGGTGCTGGAGGTTGATGCCAATGCGCTGATCTATCAGGTTCCCGGCGGTATGCTCTCCAATCTTGTCAGCCAGCTCAAGCAGGCAGGCAAAGAGGATCAGCTACAGGCTGTGCTTGAGGAAGTGCCGCGCGTGCGTGCAGACGCCGGTTATCCGCCTCTTGTTACCCCGTCGTCGCAGATCGTCGGCACCCAGGCGGTGTTCAACGTGATCAACGGCGAACGCTACAAGATGGTTACCAAGGAATTCCGCGGCCTGGTTCGCGGCGATTACGGCCGTACTCCGGTGGCGATCGATCCCGAATTTGTCAAGAAGATCATCGGCGATGAAGAGCCGATCACCTGCCGTCCGGCGGATCAGCTGCAGCCTGAGCTCGAGAAGCTTCGTCTGGAGATGGCGGAATGGTACGAGCAGGAGGAGGACGTGCTGTCCTACGCGCAGTTCGGTCAGGTGGCTGTGAAATTCTTCGAGCAGCGCCGCAACGCCAAATACGGCGTGGACGGAGCGCATTACAACGCGGAAAACAAAGTTCATCCCGTCTGATCAATAAGAACAGAAAAGCTCTCTTAGCAGAGGGCTTTTCTGTTCGTTTATTCTCGGGATGACGGCATCCCGAAAAACGGAGGCGATTGTATGATTCGGAGCATGACCGGCTACGGGCGTGCGCAACAAATGATCGACGGCATGGACATTACCTTTGAGATCAAATCCGTCAATCATCGCTATTATGAATATTCGTCTCGCTTGCCGCGGGCATACGGCTTTCTGGATGATAAGATCAAAACTCATCTTCAGCGTATGATTTCGCGCGGCAAGGTGGATGTGTATCTGTTTATTGAAACCGTGGATGCTCCCGGCAGTACCGTAACGGTCAATCATACGTTGGCAAAAGCGTATCTCGATGCCTATAAGGAGCTTCACGAGACGTACGGTCTGCGCGAGGATATTTCGGTGTCGGTGTTGGCACGCAATCCCGACATTCTCACCGTGCATAAGAGCGCCGAGGATGAAGAGGCGATCTGGCAGGCGGTGCGTACCGTTGTCGATGAAGCGGTGGCTCGTTTTGTTGCCATGCGTGAAACGGAAGGAGCCAGAATGCGCGAGGATGTTATGTCTCGCCGCGCCTTTATCCTTGAGGCGGTTTCCAAGGTGGAGGAGCGTTCTCCGCAAACCGTTCGTGAGCATATGGATAAGGTCACCCAGCGTATGCGTGAGCTTCTCGACAATGCGGCGGTGGATGAGCAACGCCTGCTCACGGAAGCGGCCGTTTTTGCAGACAAAATTGCAGTGGCCGAGGAAACGGTCCGTTTGCGCAGTCATATGGATCAGCTTGAGCAGCTGCTTGACAGCCGTGAAGCGGTCGGACGCAAGCTGGATTTCCTTGTTCAGGAGATCAACCGCGAAACCAACACCATCGGCTCTAAGGCGTCGGATGTGACGATTGCGCGTCTGGTGGTGGATATGAAGGCGGAGATCGAAAAGATCCGTGAACAGATCCAGAATATCGAGTGACGGATACGAAGGAGTGAAGGCCTTATGAAACTGCTGAACATCGGTTACGGAAATATGGTGATGGCCGATCGCTTGCTCGCGATCGTCAGCCCCGATTCTGCGCCGATCAAGCGCATCATTCAGGATGCCAAGGACAGCGGACGACTGATCGACGCGACCTACGGACGACGCACGCGGGCGGTACTGATGATGGATACCGATCACGTGGTGTTATCGGCCTTTGAGCCCGAGTCGGTTGCGGGCCGCGTGTCGGGCGGTCAATCACAGGAGGAATAAAGGATGGCAAAAAAAGGCATGTTGATCGTGCTCTCGGGCCCTTCGGGTTCGGGAAAAGGCACGATCGTAAGCCGTTTGCTTCAGGAACGTGACGATACGGTGCTGTCCATTTCGATGACAACCCGTGCTCCGCGTCCCGGTGAGGAAGACGGTGTGCATTATTTCTTCGTTTCGCGCGAGGAATTTGAAAATATGAAATCCCTCGGCGCTTTTCTGGAATACGCCGAGTACAACGGCAACTACTACGGCACTCCCGAAAGCATGGTGCGGACCTGGCTGGAGGAGGGCAAGAACGTGATTCTTGAAATCGAAGTACAGGGTGCCGAAAAGGTGATGGATTTCCGTTCGGATCTCGTTTCGATCTTCATCACCATTCCGTCGATGGAGGAGCTTGAGCGCCGTTTGCGCGGTCGGGCTACCGAGACGGAGGATAAAATCCGCGACCGTCTTGCGACGGCGCGTCGGGAATTGCAACGGGCTTTCCGCTATGACTACGTGGTCGTGAACGACGAGGTAGAATCGGCGGTGGCGCGTATCAATACCATCATCGAAGCGGAGAATATGCGCTTTGACCGTATGGATAACGAGTATATCAGGGGGGTACTGGAATCATGTTGAGACCGAGTGATATTGAACAGTTGAAGGGCGACAACAGCCGTTACGCGATGGTTGTGGCGGTTGCGAAGCACGCGCGTGAAATCGCGGATAAAGCGATTGAAAACGGCGAGATCATCATCGAGAAGCCCGTCAGCCTTGCTATTGAGGACTTCAAGGGCGGCGAATACAAGGTGTTTATGAACAGTGATGCGGATAACACCGAGGCGGAGACCGAGGAGTAAGTCGTGTTTGAAACGAAGATTATCGAGGTTGCGGTCGAAAAGGCATCGTACCATTTTGACAAGATGTACAGCTACATCTGTCCCGCCTCTCTCGGTTCGGTTCAGCGCGGTTGCCGTGTTGTGGTGCCGTTCGGCGGCGGAAACCGTCGCTGTCAGGGCATCGTTATAGCGTGTGATACAAAAACCGATTTTAGGAAACTAAAACCGGTTTTTGCCATACTTGATGAAGAACCGCTTTTCACCGAGGAGATGCTGGAAACGGCGGCATTTCTGAAGGAACGCACCTTCTGCTCGTTTTTCGAAGCGGCTCACGCGATGCTGCCGCCCGGCTTGTATATGAAGAT
The DNA here is from genome assembly GCA_017396175.1 of Clostridia bacterium. Taxonomy (GTDB): domain Bacteria; phylum Bacillota; class Clostridia; order Oscillospirales; family Acutalibacteraceae; genus RGIG1959. Next base: position 22,618 of record JAFQMR010000043.1, on the reverse strand, counting down.
CAAGCCGTGCTATGCGGTTGCGGAGAACCGTCCTCCCGATGCAATGGACGGCGCGACCGACGAGGAAAAGGCGCTGGTCGACTGGCTCGATAAGGCGCCGGAAGGCGTTCTGGAGGAGAAAATCGCGAAGAAATTTCCCTCTGCGGAGCTGTCGTCGCTGTTGTCCTCGCTGGTGAAAAAGGGCGTGATTGTGCGCACGGATACCGCAAGACGGTTGACGGCGGATGCGACGGTACGGATGGCGCGTCTGACGGTGCACGGGGAAGAGCTGCATTATGCTATCCTGCATCACAAATGCACCGATAAGCAACGGGAGGTCTTAGCGCTTCTCGAGGAGAACGGTGCCGCGTCGGTAAAGGAGCTTTGCTATTTTGCGTCTGTGACGGCGGCAGTGATCATGGCTCTTCATCGTAAAGGCCTGATCGAGCTGTACGATAACGAGGTGCTTCGTTCGCCGCATCGCGGCGCGGATGCCGCGTTGCCGCCGCTTTGCTCGGTGACGCTGAACGCCGAACAGCAGCAGGTTTTCGAAGGACTGCGCACCCTGTGCGACGCAGAGGAGGCGAAAGCCGCGTTGCTTCACGGCGTGACGGGAAGCGGTAAAACGCAGGTATATATGAATCTGATCGATCACGTCGTGGCCGAGGGACGTCAGGCTCTTGTGATGGTGCCTGAAATCTCGCTGACACCGCAGATGATGTCGCTGTTTTTACAGCGTTACGGACGGCGTGTGGCGCTTCTCCACAGCGGCTTGTCGCTCGGAGAGCGTATGGACGAATGGAAGCGCGTGCGTCGCGGTGAAGCCTCGATCGTGCTCGGTACGCGGTCGGCGGTGTTTGCGCCGCTTGACAATATCGGACTGATCGTAGTGGACGAGGAGCAGGAACATACCTACAAATCCGACAGCGCACCGCGCTATCATACTCGCGATGTGGTGCGCTTTCGCTGTGCACGCCATAAGGCGTTGATGCTTCTTTGCTCTGCGACGCCGTCTGTGGAATCCTATCAGGCGGCTCTTGCGGGACGCTATCAGCTGTTTACGTTGAAATCGCGTTTCGGCGATGCCGGACTTCCGAATGTTCGAATCATCGATATGCGTGAGCAACCGATGGCGGACGGCTTGCTCAGCCCCGCGTTGTGCGAGGCGCTGGAGCAATGCTTTTCGGACGGCAAGCAGGCCATTTTGCTGTATAACCGTCGCGGATATCAGACGTTTGTGTCCTGCCGTAGCTGCGGACACGTGATCACCTGTCCGTCGTGCAGTATTTCGATGACCTATCACGCGGCAAACGATCGCCTGATCTGTCATTACTGCGGGCGTATTGATCCGCGGTTGCAGATCTGCCCGGAATGCGGTTCGGATAAAGTACGGTATTCGGGGCAGGGTACCCAGCGCGTAGAGGAAGCGCTGGCGGCTCGTTTTCCGAGTGTTCGCATCCTTCGTATGGATGCCGACACCACGATGTCACGTTATGCGTACGAAGAAAAATTTGCCGCGTTCGGCCGCGGTGACTATGAATTGATGATCGGTACGCAGATGGTCGCCAAGGGGCTTGATTTTCCGAACGTCGGACTGGTGGGTGTGCTGTCGGCGGATATGTCGCTGTTTTGTGACGATTACCGCGCGTACGAAACCACCTTTTCGCTGTTGACTCAGGTGATCGGTCGAGCGGGACGGCGCGCCGAGGAAGGTGTTGCGCTGGTACAAAGCTTCGTGCCTGATAACGAGGTGATCCGACAGGCGGCGGCTCAGGATTATGAATCCTTTTTTAACGCAGAAATCCGTTCGCGTAAGGCAATGGGATACCCGCCGTTTATTGATTTGTATTTGTTCGGCTTTGCGGCTGTGCGTGAGGACGATGTAAAAAGCGGGGCATCCCGTTTTCTGCAGATCCTTCGTTACAAGGCACAGAAGCACTATGCCGACGTGAAAATGATCGTGCTTGATCCGTCTCCTGCGAACGTGTCGCGCGTGGCGGGGAAATTTCGCTATAAGCTGTTGATGAAAACGGTCAACACGGCGCGTCTGCGCGCGTTTGTGAGCGATGTGCTGGAGGAATATCAGCACGATGGTATCAGTAAGCACGTCAGTGTGTATGTGGATGTCAATCCTGCGACAATTCTTTAAGAAAGAGGGCTTTTTTAGCTATGGCGATTCGCAATATTGTGAAAGAAGGGGACGAGGTTCTCGCGAAGGTCTGCCGTCCCGTTACCGAGTTCAACGAACGTCTTTGGACGCTGCTGGACGATATGAAGGATACACTGGAGGTCGCGGACGGTGTCGGTCTGGCGGCGCCGCAGGTCGGTGTGTTGCGTCGGCTGTTTATTATGAATGTCGGCGACGGCCTTATCGAAGCGATCAATCCCGAGATCGTGCTTCGCGAAGGCGAACAGCGTGAGGTGGAGGGCTGTCTGTCCTGCCCGAACGAGTTCGGTATCACCGATCGCCCGATGAAGGTGCGTATGAAGGCGCAGGATCGTCACGGTAATTGGTTTTATGTCACAGGCGAAGGACTCAAAGCCCGTTGCATTTGTCATGAGAGCGATCATCTGGACGGCGTGCTGTTCAAAGCGCGTGTGATCCGTATGCTGGATCCTTCGGAGCTGGCGTAAGCAAAGGAGACATTGTCAATGCGTATTGTATATATGGGCACGCCGACCTTTGCCGTGCCGCCTCTTGAGGCATTGATCCGCGCGGGGTATGAGGTGGTGCTCTGTGTGACGCAACCCGACAAGCCGGTCGGGCGTAAGCAGGTGCTGACGCCGCCTCCCGTAAAAGTATGTGCGTCGGAGCACGGCATTCCCGTGTACCAGCCGTCTTCGATGAAAAGCGAAGAGGCTTTTCGGACACTGTCGTCGTATGCTCCCGATCTGATCGTTGTCGCGGCATACGGAAAGCTTCTCCCGAAAGCGGTGCTTGATTTACCGCCGCACGGATGCATCAATATTCACGCGTCTTTACTTCCGAAATACCGCGGTGCCGCACCGATCCAATGGGCGGTGCTCAACGGTGAGACGGAGGCGGGCGTCACGACGATGCAGATGGATGTGGGACTGGATACGGGCGATATGCTGCTTCGCTCGTCGCGGAGCATTCCGCTATCGATGACGGCAGGGGAGCTCCATGATCTGCTGAGCGTAGACGGTGCCGAATTGCTTCTTGAGACGCTTGAGCGGCTTAAGGAGGGCACGTTGCATCCGGAAAAGCAACCGGAAGAGAGCGTTTATGCGCCGATGCTCGACAAATCGCTTTCTCCGCTCGACTTCAACAAAGCGGCGCTGACGCTTCACAATCAGGTGCGCGGGCTTTGCCCGTGGCCGAGTGCGATATGTCGTCTGCACGGAAAAACGATGAAGGTGCATCGTGCAGAACTCGGTGAAAATACGTCGATGGCGGCGGGAACGGTGTGCGCACTCGATCCGTTGTCTGTCGCGTGCGGAGACGGATGCTCGCTTCGGTTGCTTGAGGTGCAATACGAAGGGAAGCAACGGATGAATACGGCCGATTTTCTTCGCGGTCACGCGGTAGCGATCGGCGACAGGATAGAATAACAGAGGGCAATGAAGGCAACGGGAGGGATGCTTGTGAACGGTTCGGCGCGGGATATAGCGGTTTCGGCGCTTCTGCTTTGGGAACGCGAGCAGACCTATTCCAATATTATGCTGGATAACCTGTTGAAGGAGAGCGGCCTTGTCGGTGCAGAGGCGGCCTTTGCTACTCGTCTTGTGTACGGTGTGCTGGAACGCCTTCTGACGATCGACTGGTTGCTTTCGAAAAACAGCCGTCAACCGCTTAAAAAATGGCATCCCACTGTGCGGGCGATTCTGCGCACGGCGGTGTATCAGCTGGCGTTTACGGAAAAAATCCCGTCCTCGGCGGCGGTGAACGAAGCGGTCAAGCAGGTGAAACGCAGTAAAGCGGCGTATGCGGCAGGCTTTGTCAACGGCGTTCTTCACGCGGTTGACCGTGAAAAGGACCGCCTTTTGGCGTCGCTTCCGCACGATCTGAAGGGGGAAAGCCTGCGGTATTCCGTGCCGCTTGAGCTTTTGACCGCCTTTCGGAAAGCGTACGGCGCGGAACACGCCGTCGCACTGGCGTCGGCCGCGAATGAGGCGCCTCCCGTGATTTTGCGCGTCAATACGTTGAAGGGCTCTACAGCCGCGTTAACGGAGCGTGCGGAACAGGCAGGGGTATCCTGCCAAACGGTAAACGGCTTGGCCGATGCGCTCTGTGTTGCAGATTTTAACGCGTTTCGCAAAGCGATCTCCGATGATTCGTTATACTATCTTCAGGACGCGGCCTCGCAGTGGGCCGTGCAATTGCTTGATCCCTGCAAAGGGGATCGGATATTGGATGTGTGTGCCGCCCCGGGAGGAAAGAGCTTCACGGCGGCGATGCATATGGAGGATACGGGTGACATTGTCTCCTGTGATCTGTATGACCGCAAGGTAGAAACGGTCCGCGAACGGGCGAAAGCCTTCGGCATCAGCCACCTTCGTGCGGTTTGCCGTGACGCATCCTCGCCGCTTCCCGCGGATTGGGTGGGGGCGTTTGATCGAGTCATCTGCGATGTTCCTTGTTCGGGCTTCGGCGTGATTCGCCGCCGTCCCGAAATCCGTTATAAAGCCTTATCGTCGTTTGACGAATTGCCTTGCTTGCAGTATACCATCCTGTGTGAAGCGGCGAAGGCAGTCAAGGCGGGAGGCGTACTGCAGTATTCCACCTGCACGCTCCGCCCCGAAGAAAACGAACAGGTTGTCGCACGGTTTTTATCGGAGCATCCGCAGTTTGAAGAGGCGGCGCTTACGGTTCCGACGCTCGATAACAAAACGCCGTTTATGTCGGCTCACGGCATCACACTGATGCCGCACATTCACGGTACAGACGGCTTTTATGTGGCAAAGCTCCACAGAAAGGAGCTTGTATGAATCAGAAAACAGACATCAAATCCATGCCGACGGAGCAGCTTGCCGAGCAGTTGAAGGCACTCGGGATCCCTGCTTTCCGCGCAAAGCAGATCCGTTCCTGGCTGGATCACGGTGTAACCTCGTTTGAGGATATGCGCAACCTGCCGCTTGCGTTGCGCGAACAGCTCGCTGAGCGGTATACGATCCCGTCGGTGAAGATCGAGCGCAAGCTGATTTCTGCCATAGACGGTACGGTCAAATACCTGTTTTCACTGGCGGACGGTGAAACTGTGGAATCGGTGCTGATGAAGTTTCATCACGGCTGGTCACAATGTATATCCACTCAGGTCGGTTGCCGTATGGGGTGTACCTTTTGCGCAACGGGACAGGGAGGTCTGGTGCGCAATTTGTTACCGTCGGAGATCCTGGCGCAGATCGAGGAAGCCCAACGCGATCACGGTGTACGCGTTTCCTCGGTTGTACTGATGGGTATGGGCGAGCCGCTGGACAATTTCGACCATGTAATGCGGTTTCTCGAAATGGTCAACGAGGAGGGCGGCGTACAGATCGGTATGCGCCATATTTCACTCTCCACCTGCGGCCTTGTAGACCGTATGGAGGAGTTGATGGAGCGCCGCTTGCAGTTGACGTTGTCGGTGTCGCTTCACGCGCCGAACGATGAGCTTCGTCGTCGTCTGATGCCGATTGCGCGCAAGTGGTCGGTGGATGAGCTTCTCGACACTTGCCGACGTTATGCGGAGTGTACGGGGAGACGCATCTCCTTTGAGTATGCGATGGTGGACGGTGTGACCGATACCGATGCGTGCGCGAAAGAGCTGGCGCAAAAGCTTAAAGGCATGCTCTGCCACGTCAATCTGATTCCCGTGAATCCTGTGGACGGTACACCGTATCGTCGTAGCTGTGCGGATCGATTGCAGTCATTTGTAAAAATTCTGGAACGGGCCGGCATCACGGCGACCGTACGCCGTACGCTCGGCGCGGATATCAACGCGAGCTGCGGACAGCTTCGGCGGAAAGAACAGCAAAATAACGCGTGACTTTTTGAAAATATATGGTACAATAGAGTAAGATACGATCTTTTAAGGAAAGGAGGCGTTCGGCATGCGCAGTATCGGATGCACCGACATCGGACGGTTGCGCTCTACCAATCAGGATGCGTTTGTCTGCGGAAAGCTTGCAGATGATGTGACCTTTGCGATCGTGTGCGACGGCATGGGTGGTGCGAGCGGAGGAAATGTGGCTTCGACGATGGCGATCCGTACCATTACAAGACGCTTGACGGAATCCTATCGCAAGGGCATGACGATCGCTTCCATGCAACACGTATTGGAAAGCGCCATCGCCGCCGCCAATATCGAGATATACGATGCGGCATCTCTCGATGCCGATCTGCGTGGTATGGGCACTACGCTGGTGCTGGCGGTGGTTATCGGAGACCGCGTGCTGGTAGCGCATATCGGCGACAGCCGTGCGTATGTGGCGACGGCGGAGCAGAAGCTTGAGCAGGTCACCAAAGACCACTCGGTGGTTCAACAGATGGTTGAACGCGGACAGATCACGCCGGAGGAAGCCAAAACCCATCCCCGCCGTAATTTTATAACACGGGCACTCGGCGTTGCGGATACCGTAGCGTGCGATTTTACGGAGTTTGTGTTGCCCGAGGGGGCGCTTGTACTGTGCTGTACCGACGGTCTGACCGGGCTTGTGGATACCGCGGATATAGCCGCGATCGTCTGGAAAACCGCAATGGAAGAATTGCCCGATCGCCTGATCGCCGCCGCGAATCGCGCGGGCGGCAGTGACAATATTACGGTGACTGTGATCGGTGAGTAAATTTGTAACGGAGTTACATCGTAAGGGAGCTGTTTACGGATGGATAAATACGTCGGCAAGCGTCTTGACGGACGTTACGTCCTGCGCGAGATCATCGGCGTGGGCGGTATGGCCTATGTATATAAAGCCTATGATGAGATCGATGACCGCATTGTGGCGGTTAAGATTCTCAAAGAGGAATACCTCAATAACGAAGAGTTTTCCCGCCGTTTTAAAAACGAATCCAAAGCGATTGCGATCCTGTCGCATCCGAATGTGGTGCGCGTGATCGACGTCAGCTTTACGACGGGGCTGCAGTATATCGTCATGGAGTACATTGACGGTATCACTTTGAAGGAATATATCGAACAGCAGAAGGCTTTGCAGTGGAAAGAGGTTGTCCATTTTATTGTGCAGATTCTTCATGCACTTCAGCATGCTCACGATAAAGGGATTGTTCATCAGGATGTCAAGCCGCAGAATATTATGTTGCTTGCCAACGGCACCATTAAAGTGACCGATTTCGGTATTGCGCGCTTCTCCCGCTCGTCGACACCGTCGTCCGAGCAAGGGGATAAGGCGATCGGCTCGGTGCATTATATCAGTCCCGAGCAGGCCAGAGCAGAAATCACCGATGAAAAATCCGATATTTACTCGGTCGGCGTTATGATGTATGAAATGCTGACGGGTAAGCTGCCGTTTGAATCGGATAACGCCGTATCGGTTGCGATCATGCAGATGCAGTCGACGGCAGAGCGCCCGACCAAAATCAACCCCGACATTCCCGAAGGTCTCGAAGAGATCACGCTGAAAGCGATGCAGAAGGATCCTCTGGCGCGTTATCAATCGGCAGCGGAAATGTTGTATGATATTGATGAATTCAAGAATAACCCCAGTATTCGCTTTGAGTATCAGTATATGTCCGGAAACGACGAAACACATTACGAGGAGGCGTTCCGCAACATCCGCGGCACCGATCGCGAGCGTCCGGTGCGCAACAAACGTGCGAAGCAGGCGAAAAACGACAACGACGAGGCGGCGCGTCCGATTCCGCTCATTCCGATCCTGGCGGGAGTCGCGGGAGCCTTGGTGCTTGTGGTGTTGATCGTCGGTGTTCTCAGCCTGCTCGGGCAGATCGGCGGATCGGCAGGGGGCGTCGAAAATATTTTTGTTCCGAACCTGCTTAATAAAAATTATGAACTGGATGTTGTCAATAACGAAGAACTGCAACGGAATTTCGTGATTAAAACCAGTGAAAGGATCAGCTCCGAATATCCCGAAAACACCGTGCTTGAGCAATATCCCGCTCCCGGGCGTGAGGTCAAAAAGGGTTCACAGCTGAATCTGACCATCAGCCGTGGTGAAGCGCAGGTGGATGTTCCGACGATCAAGCAAGGCGAAGAGCGCGATGTTGCTGTTAACCGTATCAAACAGGCGGGCTTTGTCGCTAAAGAGGTGATGGCCTCTCACGATACCGTCGAAGCGGGAAAGGTCATCAGCATCAGCCCGAACGGCGGCGAAAAGCTTCCGAAGGGCAGTACGGTTACGGTGTATATCAGCAGCGGCAAAGAGCCGGTTGAAAACATTACGGTGCCCAACGTGATCGGTCACGCACAGGCGGACGCGATCAAACGATTGACCGAAAAGGGTTTCAAGGTCAACGAGAGCGCGATCCAGCGTGTGAATCACCCGACCTACGGGGAGGGCGTGGTTGTGGCACAAACTCCCGAGGGGGATACCGAAAGCGCTCCGGACAGCGAGATTATTCTGACGGTCAGCTCCGGTTACCGCGATGCAGAGGTGGTTGTCGATCTGCCGACGCAAAGCGGTGTCACGGTGGATATGAAGGTGGAGCTGGACGGTGTCGAAAAATACTCAAAGGCGGGTATTATGCTTCCGACGGAATCGCAAAGCTTCAGCTTCTCTGAGCAACGCGAGGAATATACCGTAAAGGTGTCGCTGGCGGAATCGGGAACCGGCAATTATAAGCCCTATGCGACCTTCAAGGTAAGCGGTCGAACGGGTAAGCCTGTTTCGACGGAATATTCGCAGTTTACGGTTGTGACAACGACGACACCCGCACCGACGACAACCACGGTGGCGACAACGGAGCCGACAACCGAAACGACGGCACCTACCGATTTGGCGGAACCTCAGGAATAAAAAGGCGGTAACGTATATGACAGAACGATCCGAAAACGGATTGATATTGCAAGGCATCGGCGGCTTCTATTATGTAGAGGCCGCCGAAGGCGTATATGAATGTCGCGCACGCGGCTCGCTTCGCAAGCTCGGTGTCACGCCGATGGCGGGGGATCGGGTGCGGATCACGGTGCAGGATGACGGAAAAGGCGTTCTGGAAGAGGTGCTTCCTCGCAAAAACAGTCTGATTCGTCCGCCCGTAGCGAACGTGGATGTGCTTGTGATGATTATCTCCGTGACCGATCCCGAGCCGAGTCTGCCCGTCATTGACCGTATGCTGGCGGTGGCGGAGCATAAGGGGATCGAGCCGCTTCTCGTATTCAATAAAACCGATCTGCGTTCGTCCGAAGCGCTCGAAGCGCTCTACCGTCGTGCGGGCTTTTATGTGTTGTCCGTGCGGGCGATCGAACCGCAAACACTGGAACCGCTTAAAGCCCTTCTTCGCGGTAAAATCTGTGCCTTCGCGGGCAATTCGGGCGTCGGTAAAAGCAGTGTGATCAACGTGCTGGATCCGACGCTCTGTCTGGAGGTCGGCGAAACGAGCAAAAAGCTCGGACGCGGCCGTCACACAACGCGCAGTGCCTGCCTGTATCCGCAGGAGGGCGGCGGCTATCTGGCGGATACACCCGGCTTTTCGTCGTTGGACGCGCAACGCCTGGAACATATCGATAAGGATGAGCTGGCGGAATGCTTCCGTGAATTTGTGCCGTTTCTCGGCGACTGTCGGTTTACCTCCTGCTCGCACACCGTCGAAAAGGGCTGTGCGGTACGTGCGGCGGTAGAGGACGGAACGATTGCCGTCTCTCGACACGAAAGCTATATGGCGCTGTATGCGGAGGCGAAGGAATGGAAGGAATGGGAAAACCGATGAAGCGTGTCGTGGTGGTCGGTTCGGCGCCGTTTACCGATCAGACGGTGCAGGCGACGTATTTGCGCGAGGATGATCTGCTTGTTGCGGCTGACGGGGGATGCCGTTTGCTTCGTGCTATGGAAAAAACACCGTCGTTGCTGATCGGGGATTTTGATTCGTCCGACCGTCCCCGGGATGAGGGAATACCGTGTGTGGAGCTTCCCGTGCAGAAGGACGATACCGACGTGTTAGCGGCGGTACGGATCCTGTTGGAGCGGGGGTATCGCGAGTTTGTGTTTCTCGGGGTTCTCGGCGGGCGGTTGGATCATACGCTTGCCAATCTGTTTGTTCTGCGTTTTTTGCACGAAAACGGAGCGGTCGGTATGCTGGCGGATGAACAGCACGAGGTGACGCTTCTTTCGGCGGGGACACATCGCATCGAACCGCGGGAAGGCTATCTGCTGTCGTTACTTCCTTACGGTGGCAACGTACGGGGTGTCTCTGTAGCCGACGCCTTGTATACGCTCGACAACACGGACCTTGATACTCTGTTTCCGATCGGCGTAAGTAACGCGTTTTTGGGAAAACCCGTGACAGTTACGATTTCCGAGGGTTTTTTGCTCTGTATTCTTGCAAAAGAATAAGAAAAAAACACGCACCGTTTTTGCGTCCCCACATATGCTGTTAAAGACAACACCGCTTTACGAAAGGCGGTGATATGTACGGCAGAGGGGAGCGGAGCGTATGAAACGTTCAATGTCGGGTGTCGGCGGATGGATTGCGGCCTTCGGCATCGGTGTCTTGCTGTCGATTCTACTCCCGTCTGATTGGATGCTGGTGGTTACGGTGGTATTGCTGATTACCGTGGCTGTCAGCGTGTCAACGGCGATAAGGGGGTAATCGGTATGCGTGTTGTGTTGTACAAAAGTCCGAAAGTACTCAGCGGGATCCTTCGGAAGCTCTTTAAAATTCCGAAAACGGTGTTTCCCGTACGCTAATGAAAATGCCGAGGCTGTCGGTTGCGGCAGCCTCGGCGTATCTTTTTTGAAAACACTCTTGCACAACGACGCGGGAGTGTGATAAAATAACAATAGCTTTACGAATGAGGGATGTGTTGTCAATGGCTCGTTGTACCCGATGCGGTGCTGTCGTGACCGAGGAAATGCTGTTTTGTGAGCAGTGCGGACAGGCGGTGGATGCACCGCCTCCGACGGTCGTGCTCTCGAAAATGCCTGCCGTCGCGCCTGTGAAAACGCATAAGACGGCGGTGATTGTGCTCAGCGTGGTCTGTGCGTTGTTGCTGATCGCGCTCGGTGTTGCGTGCTGGTTTCTGGTGACGTCGGGCCCGGCTTCTGATAACGGCGGCGGGGGAGCGCCGACAACGACTGTACCTGTTGCGGCAAATACAACCACACTCTCTGCAACAACGACAACAACGGTTGTGACAACCTCAACTACGACAACGATGTTGACCACGACCGTTCCTTCCACAACATCGACAACATTGAAGCAGAACGCGGTAGTGCCGAACGACTATCCGTTGTCGGGAAGACACGGCCGTGTGGTGACGTCGGACGGCGACGGCGTCAATATGCGCCTCGGCCCGTCTACCTCGTATGCGGTGCTGACAGGGCTTGCGGAGAGCACCCTTGTGGACGTGCTCGCAGAGCAGGACGGTTGGTACTATGTGGAGCATCTCGGCGATTTTGGTTGGGTGTCGGGCGACTTCCTGCAGTTACTGTGACGATTAAAAAAAGGCTTTCGGTTTTAAAACCGAAAGCCTTTTTGTGATTTAAACACCTGTCAGATCAAACGATGGAATCAGCTGAGCGGTGGCGCTGGAAAGCTCTTGGGCATATCCGTTTTCAAACTCTAATGCACACAGATGATCGAACACCTTGCGGCACTCGCGCGGTGTCAGCGTGCGGTTCAGCGCTTTATCGGGATGCGGACGCATCGGCGTATACTGAAATAAGAGGCTTACCCAGAGCGTGCTCCCGAACCGCTCGTGCAGATCGTTGAGCGCCTGCAGGCTGTTACAGGTGTGGCCGGGCAACACCAGATGTCGCACCATCGTACCGCCGACAGCAAGGCCGTTTTGAAGGGTGATCGGACCTGTCTGCCGTAGCATTTCGGCAATCGCCTCAAGGGCGGTTTCGCGGTAGTTCTCAATACCGCTCAATGCCGTAGCAAGCGCATTGTCGGCGTATTTGTAATCGGGCAGGTATACGTCGATCAGGCCGTCAAGCGAGCGTACGGTTTCTACCCGTTCGTAACCGCTGCTGTTATAGACGATCGGGATCGAAGGGCGGTAACATTCCAGCGCCTGTCGGATGCTATGCGCGTAATGCGTCGGATTGACAAGGTTGATATTGTGAGCGCCCTCAGCCTCCAGACGGCGGAAGCAATCGGCGAGATGTGCGACCGATACGGTACGCCCGAAATCCTCGTGACTGATCGGGGCGTTCTGGCAAAACACACAGGACAGCGAACAACCCGAAAAAAAGACGGTGCCCGAACCGTTGGTGCCGCTGATACAAGGCTCTTCGCCGTGGTGAAGAGCCGCTCGTGCTATGCGAGGCAGGGAGGGCATACGACAGCGGCCGAAGCCTTCGCGGTCGTTTCGTTCCGCCTGACAGCGGTGAGGGCAAAGCGAACAGATCACAGCGGCCAACACTCCTTTGCATAGGCTGTCAGCGCATCGGCCGTATTGGGAAGCGTTTCCGTGATGACCGCATCCAGCATCGCGTCCAGAATCGTACCGATGAGCGGGCCTTTGGGATATCCGAGGACAATAAGATCGTTGCCGTTCACGGCGAGATCCCGAAGCGAGAAACACTCGTCGGCATCCAGAATTTCTTTATATAGACGGCGCACCTCGCCGAAATCGGGAGGAACGCTGTCGGGACGGCAGGCAGAAGCGTCCGCTTCTTTGACAGCCAGCAATCGCTCAAAGCCGTCCTTCCCGAGAAGCTGAAGACGTCGTTTGAGGATCTTACGGTCAGCGGGAAGATCGATATCGTGCGCTTTGATAAGCGGCAATACCGCTTGTGTCGTCGCGTTGTCGAAGCGGAGCTCCTTGAGCTGGCGTTCTGCAATGGCGCGGCTGACGGCGGGGTGACCGTAAAAGTGGCCGATCCCGTTTTCATCCCGTTTGAAGCAGGACGGCTTGCCGACGTCGTGGAGCAGTACGGCAAGCCGTACGATCAGATCGTTGCTTGCGTTTTGGACAGCGCGTATCGTGTGCTTGTAAACGTCAAATTTGTGATGCGGATTGTACTGTTCAAAGCCGATACAAGGGCGAAGTGCCGGTACAAGCTGTCCCATTACCTCAGGTAAAGCTACAGCGGCAGCTTCAAACCCGGTTCCGACCAGTGCTTTGGTCAGCTCGACGCGTTTTCGCTCAGCGGCGACGAGAGTAAGGCGTTCGCAGAGCTCTTTGGCGGCACGTAGCGTGGCCTCCTCGGCCGTAAAGTCGAGCACGCTCATAAAGCGCAGTAATCGTGCGATGCGCAGAGCATCCTCCGAAAACCGTTCGGTCGCCTCACCGACACAGCGCAGGCGACCGGCGTTTAAATCGTCCTGTCCGCCGAACGGATCGATAAGTCCCTCTGACGGATGATAAGCCATCGCGTTGACGGTGAAGTCTCGGCGTGCAAGATCGTCCGTAAGGGAGGAGGTGAAGCAGACGGTGTCGGGGTGTCGCCCGTCGGAGTAGGTGCCGTCCGTGCGGTAGGTCGTTACTTCAAACGGTGTGCGGTCGATCAGCACGGTCAGTGTGCCGAGTCGAAGTCCGGTCGGGATGGTGCGGAAGGACGAAAATACATCGACCATCTGCTCCGGGGAGGCGTTTGTGGTAATGTCGATATCGTCAGGTGCTTTTCCGCGAAGCATATCGCGCACAGCGCCGCCGACGGCATACGCTTCGTATCCGCTTTGATTCAGTGTAGCGATAAGAGTACACGCCTGTGCGGGCAGCGTCATGTGCATCACCTCCGATTGTGGGTATGATAAGAGTATATCACGTGTTTTGAAATTACACAAGAAAAACCGCCTGTGTTCTGCACACAGACGGTTTTGTTCGTTATTTGACACGTAGGCGGAATCCGTAATTCCAGACGGTCTCCAGAACAAGGTTGGTATCCGCGAGCTTGCGGCGCAGACGTTTCGCGGTGTCATCCGCTACGCGTGTGCCGCCCGCATTGCTGAAACCCCATACAGCGGGAAGAAGCTCGTCGCGCGACACCGCACGGTGAGAGTTTTTGATCAGGTACGCCAGCATCGAAAATTCGATCGGCGTGAAATGGATCGGCTGACCGTTGCGGTCGTAGGCGCAAACGATATCAAGGTCGATGGTAATGTCTCCGAGGCTGATGCGGTTCGGGGAGGGCTCCGAGGCACACACGATCGCGAGATCGGCGCGAATACGGTCTCCGCCGGGAAGGCTGGTTTTCGAGCTGTATTCCGGAGCGTAGCCGTGAGCTTTCAACGCTTCAATAATGACATCGTATAGTTGTTCGTCGTCTTGGTGGATGTAGATTAACTTCGCCATTGCTTTCACACGCTCCGAGTGTAGTAATAAGATCGTGACATACTATAAAAGAGCTATGTGAAAAGTGTGTGAAGAATTGTTAAATATTTGCCGAAGAACTTCGTTCGCAAAGCAGACGCTGCTTCTCATCCCACAATGCCTGCGACAGATCGACGTAATAGGTGTGCGGGTTTTCGAAGCGTTTGACTTCATCCCAGATGGTGTCGAGCTGTTCTGCGCAATAACGGCGGATCTCTTCGATGGAGGGGCGTTCGTATACACATTCGCCGTTTTTAAAGAGCGGACGTTGCAGGCGGACGGCACGGAAATCCGTCACGGTTTTTTGCTTCCAGATGTGCTCGGGATCAAACAGACGGTAAGGCTTGCTTTCGTCGATAACCTCGTCGTGCAGAGTGATAACGTCGGCGATGGCCTTTCCCGTTTGCTTGTCGTAAAGACGCCACGGCACCTTGTAGCAGGGGTTTGTAATTTTGGCAACGTTTTCGCTGATTTTAATGCGCGGAACGACAGCGCCGTCCTGCTCTACGGCAACCAGCTTATACACACCGCCGAATACGGGACTGCTTGCGGCGGTGATCAACCGTTCGCCGACACCGAAACTGTCGACGCAGGCACCCTGCAAGATCATATCGCGGATGATGTATTCATCCAGAGAGTTGGAAGCGATAATTTTGCAATCGGTGTAACCGTGATCATCGAGCATTTTACGTGCTTTACGCGAAAGATAGGTGATATCGCCCGAGTCGATGCGGATACCTTTCGGACGGCAACCGAGGGGACCGAGCACCTCATCAAAGGTTTTGATGGCGTTGGGAATGCCCGAATGCAGTGTGTCATAGGTGTCAACAAGTAGAATGCAATCGTTCGGGTATGTTGATGCGTAGGCTTTGAAGGCGGACAACTCATCGTCAAACATCTGAACCCAGCTGTGTGCCATGGTGCCCGAAACGGGAATGCCCATCTCACTGCCGCAAAGAGTACAAGCGGTAGCGGAACAGCCGCTTATATACGCGGCGCGGGCACCGTAGATGGCGCCGTCGTAGCCCTGTGCGCGACGGGAACCGAACTCCATCACCGCGCGCCCCTGCGCGGCCCGCACGATACGGTTGGTTTTGGTGGCGATGAGCGACTGATGGTTGATCGAGAGAAGGATCATAGTCTCGATAAATTGCGCCTCAATGGCGGGACCGCGCACCGTCACGATCGGCTCGCCCGGGAAAATCGGTGTACCCTCGGGGATCGCCCACACATCGCACGTAAAGCGGAAATGCTTCAGATAGTCGAGAAATTCCTCGCTAAACAGCTTTTTTTGACGCAAAAAAGCGATATCCTCTTCCGTAAAGGAGAGATTCTGAAGATACTCGATGACCTGTTCAATGCCCGCGAGAATGGCAAAGCCGCCTCCGTCGGGAACACGGCGGAAGAACATATCAAAGTAGCAGATTTTGTCCTTCATCCCGTTTTGGAAATAGCCGTTGGCCATTGTGATTTCATAAAAGTCGGTGAGCATGGTTAAACGGTTACGGTCCATTATCAACAGCTCCTTTTATTGACGCTTGCCGCAATAGTGCAGCTTATATTCTTCCATACAGTGTGCGATGACGCGAATGGCTTCCTCGTGACCGACGGCGGTCTGAACCTTTGTTTCTTTCGTGTGCTCAAGGATTTTGTATACCTTGAAAAAGTTTTCAATTTCCTCGGTGGTATGCTTCGGGAGCTCACTGACATCGTTGTAGCAAGAGAAGGCGGGATCGCGCAACGGCACCGCCACCACCTTTTCGTCGACTTCCTCGCCGTCCACCATCATGATCACACCGATCGGGCGGCATTGCACCAGTGTCATCGGGACGATGGATTCCTGGCAAAGCACCAACACGTCGAGCGGATCGCCGTCGTCGGCATAGGTGCGGGGAATAAAGCCGTAGTTGGCCGGGTAATGCGTAGCCGTATACAAGACACGATCCAGACGGAGAAGCCCTGTTGCTTTGTCCATTTCGTATTTATTTTTTCCGCCCTTGGGGATCTCGATGACGGCTGTAAAGTTATCGGGAGCGATGCAGACTCGGAAATGTCGTGCCAGATGTTCATAGGATTCACAGTCCTTTCTTTAGGAGATAGTTCTATTATATAGGGAATGCGGCAGTTTATCAAGAGGAAAGCCCCGAAAAAAGGAAAAATCCGATCACGCGTGACGCATGATCGGATTGCCGATTCCCGTATAGATGAGAAGCTGTCGGTTATCACACCGCACGGGTGACCTTGCCGGAACGCAGGCAACGGGTGCAGGCGTAAACCCTCTTCGGAGAACCGTTCACCACAGCCTTGACGCGCTTAATGTTCGGCTTCCAAGCGCGGTTGGAACGTCTGTGCGAGTGGGACACGCGGATACCGAATGTAACACTCTTGCCGCAGAAATCACATTTTGCCATTGAATCTGCACCTCCTTTAAAAACTCTTAAAGAAAAACAACAGTCGTATTGTAACAGATAAGTCTGTAAATTGCAAGTCTTTTTTTAAGATATTTCGCATTTCTCTTGTTTTTTTTGGAATTTCATAAAAACTTTACGAAAAAAGTCGCTTTAAAAGGGAAGGCGTTTGTTGACACTCCGATAGAAAAGAGGTATACTGATATCCGTATAGATATGTCTTAAAGAAAGGAGTGCGGAGAATGGTGCGTCGGTGGATCGCCGTAGGGGTGAGCCTTGTACTGCTGTGTGTGCTGAGCGGCTGTTCCTTTGTCAATCTCGATACCGAAAAACAGCTTCGCGCTCCGCATGCGCAGGGCGAGCAGAGTGACATCCAGACAGCGCTCGAACAGCATATTTATTCGCGCAACGCCGAGGCGGAATCGAGCGACGGCGTCATTTCGTATGTGTTGAAGTATCCCAAGATGGGCGATTATCGCTCCGCATTCATTATGAAAGATATGGACGCAGACGGTAAGGAAGAAGCGATCGCGTTTTACGCGTTACAGCCTGAGGGTGTCGCGTCCCATATTGCGTTGCTCCGTAAGATCGACGGACGCTGGCAATGCACGGACGATCTGGAAGGCCTTGCAACGGAGATCGAGCGGATCCATTTCGCGGATTTTGACGGAAACGGGCGACCGGAAATGATCGCCGGCTACAGTATGTATAACACGCGTGACCGTCGTCTGATGCTGTATACGCTTGACGACGATACCCTGCAGGAGCGGTACAGCGATACCTATACACATATGCTGGTCGGCCATATGACCGACAGTGCGCATGACGATCTGTTACTGTTTCGCTTAAATACCGCCGACAAGCAAACGACCGTCCGTCTGCTCACTATGGAAAACAGCGTCATCGTAGAAAAGGGCACGGCGGCGCTTGACAGCTACATTCTTCAATTCGAAAAGTATGCGTTTGCCGATTTCGGAGACGGTGTGCGCGGTGTTTATCAGGATTGCACAAAGGACGCACAGACAACGATCACCGAGCTGATCTTATGGGACGGTAAGACGCTTTCGGCACCGCTGTTTGATCCCGAAGAGAAGCTGACTACGTGTTCGGCGCGGGAATCGGGACTGCCGTTTTTCGATATCAACGGTGATCGCCGATACGAATGGCCGACCTCCACGCGCCTTCCCGGTGACGAGCTGACACCGACGGAGGATATGAAGGTGTGGCTGACGGAATGGTACACGTGGGATGCGGTGCTCGGCCGTACGCAGAAGGTGTATACCGATATTGTTAACCCGTATGACGGCTATCAGTTGATCCTTCCCGAGGAGTGGATCGGGCGTGTTACCGCGGTGTATGATGAGCAAAAGCGGATGCTGTCGATCCGGCAAGTGACAGACGGACAGATCGGGGACGAGCTGTTTGCCGTCGTGGCGTTCCCCGCGAAGGAGACGAATCCGTTCGGCGAGGAATTTATGTTCCTGAAGCTGACCGATACGACACGGTATGAGCTTCGCTACAATAAGGCTGTCGATGAAACGCTGACGGCCAATATGATCCATGAAATGTTCTCTCTTTGCGAGATTGAATGATGATAGAAAGGCGGAAAAACAGTATGAAACGCATTTTGGTTTGTGAGGATGAGGTATCCATTCGCGAATTTGTCGTGATCAACCTGCGCCGTGCGGGCTATGAGGTGATCGAAGCGGGATCGGGCGAGGAAGCGCTCGACCGTTACGACCGCGCCGAAGAGAAGCCTGATATTGCGCTTTTGGATATTATGCTCCCCGGTATGGACGGCTTTGCCGTGTGCCGCGGTCTGCGCGAACGCAGTGACTCGATGGGCATTATTATGCTGACGGCCCGCACGCAGGAAATGGAAAAGGTCGGCGGCCTGATGATGGGAGCGGATGATTATGTTACAAAGCCGTTCAGTCCGTCTGAGCTGGTGGCGCGTGTGGATGCACTGTATCGCCGTGTCGATGCCGCGCGTCAGCGTATGGAGGTGCAATACCTTGAGGAGATCCGCCAGGGTGATTTTGTGCTTAATCTGCGCAATCGTACGTTGAAGAGGGACGGCACTCCCGTCGAACTGACACAGTTGGAGTTCCAGATCGTGGAATATTTCTTTACCAACCCCGGACAACCGCTCAGCCGTACCGATATCCTGCACCGCGTCTGGGGTGAGGATTATTACGGTGAAGAGAAAATCGTCGACGTGAATATCCGCCGTCTGCGTATGAAGATCGAAACCAATCCGTCGAGCCCCGAACACATTATGACGGTATGGGGACACGGCTATAAGTGGAACGCCTGATCGGTTGAAATCTTGCGGGAAGGAGGGGAGGAACCGTGAAAAAAGGCATTACACGCCGCTGGCTGATCAACGGCTTCGGTGTGATCGTGTTGCTTGTTCTGGTGCTGGAGATCGTCTTTGCGCTGATGCTTCGGATGTATTGCTACGAAGGCGTTGAATCGGTCCTCTCCGACCGTGCGGGAGCGCATGCCGCGTTATTTAATCAATATGCGTCGGATACGGATTTTGATTTTGAAGAAACCGCGCGTGATTTTGTGGAAAGCTTCCACGAAAAGGAATTCTTTGAACTGCAGATCGTCAATGAGGATGGGCACGTATTTCTGTCTTCTACGGGCTTTGCGCCCCGTTCCGTGGAAGCTCCCGAATATGATGAGGCTTTTAAAACCGAAGACTTGCTGGCTGTCTGGCAGGGAAACAGTGATTACGGCGAAAACGTGATGGCGGTCAGCGCCCTTGTGCAGGATCCGAACGGACGTGTATACGGTGCTGTGCGCTATGTGACGGCGTTATCGCTGGTGGATCGCCAGATTCTGACGTGGGTAGGCGTGATGGTGATGCTCGGTATTGCGCTGATCATTTTCCTGATGCTTTCAAGCTCCTACTTTGTCAGCTCGATCGTCAGTCCTTTGAAGGAGATCGGCGAAACGGCACATACCATCGCTATGGGCGATTACGATGCGCGGATCGAAAAGAAATACGACGATGAGGTCGGCGATCTGGCCGATACCATCAACTATATGGCGGGCGAGATCTCGCGTGCCGAAAAGATGAAAAACGAGTTTATCAGCTCGGTATCGCATGAACTGCGCACACCGCTTACGGCGATTACGGGCTGGAGCGAGACGATGCGTCAGAGCCTCGGCGATCCCGAAATTACGGAAAAGGGCTTACAAGTCATTTCCCATGAAGCCACGCGCCTGTCGGGGATCGTGGAGGAGCTGCTTGACTTCTCACGCCTGCAAAGCGGTAGCTTTGAGCTGAAGGCGGTGCAGATGGATCTGCTTGCCGAGCTGGAGGAGACGGTGCTGTTGTTCCGCGAGCGTGCCTCGCGTGAAAACCTGACGGTGGATTACATTGAATGTATCCATCTGCCGCCGATTATCGGTGATGCCGACCGCCTCAAGCAGGTGTTCATCAACGTAATGGACAATGCCATCAAATATTCGAACCCGGGCGGCGTGATCCACGTAGAGGCGCGTCTGATCGGCTCCATTATCAAAATTATCATCAGCGACAACGGCGTCGGCATTTCGCCCGAAGCCCTGCCGCACGTCAAGGAACGCTTTTTCCGCGCCAACGCGACGCGCCCCGGATCGGGTATCGGCTTAGCGCTGGCAGATGAGATCGTACGCCGTCACGGCGGCACGCTGGATATACGAAGCGAAGAAGGGATCGGCACGACGGTGACGATTCGCCTTCCCATCGCAAAACCGCAGGGGACGGAATCGACGCCACCTGCCCTGCTATAATCCCTGTAAAGGAAGGATACAGACTGTATGAGTAAGGAATGCACAAAAAAGACCTCCATCGGCGGTCAGGCGCTGATCGAGGGTGTGATGATGCGCGGCCCCGAAAAAACCGCGATGGCGGTGCGTCACACGAGCGGTGAGATCCGCACCGATGAATGGGATAACCCGAAAAAGAAGCCGCTTGTGATGCGTATCCCGCTGGTGCGCGGCATCTTCAATTTTATCGATTCGATGATCGTCGGCTACAAATCGCTGATGAAATCGGCGGAAATGAGCGGCCTTGAGGAGCTGGAGGACGATCCCGAAAAAACCGAGGAGCAAAAGGAGAAGGATAACCGCCTTTTGCAAAAGCTGATGCCCGTTGTGATGGTGATCAGCGCGGTGCTCGGTGTAGCGCTGGCGGTGGTGTTGTTTATGTACCTGCCGATTCTCGTCTACGATCTGGTGGCACCGTTTTTCGGCATCCCGAAGGATATTCCCGCGGATCATTTCGGCTACAATTTCCTCAAGGCACTGATCACGGGTATTCTCAAAATTGTGATCTTCCTTGTGTATATGATCCTTGTGTCGCAGATGAAGGATATCAAGCGCGTGTTTTCCTATCACGGTGCCGAGCATAAGACCATCTTTTGCTATGAACACGGTAAGGAACTGACGGTGGAGAACGTGCGGAAGGAAAGCCGTTTCCATCCGCGTTGCGGCACGTCGTTTATGATCCTGATGATGGTTGTCGGTGTGGCGATCGCAATGTTTATTCCGTCGAATATGTCGTCGTGGCTCTATACCGCCGTCAAAATTCTGACACTGCCGCTGGTGATGGGCATCGGTTATGAGCTTCTGAAGCTGGCGGGACGCCACGAAAATTGGTTTACCCGTGCGATCTCCGCACCCGGTAAATGGATGCAACGCATCACGACAAAGGAGCCGTCGGACGATATGATCGAGTGTGCGATCACGGCGTTCAAGGCGGTCATCCCCGAGGATAAGGAACAGGATAACTGGTAATGAAGGTTTGTGAGCTTTATCAACACGTAACCGAACAGCTGAGAAAGGCGGGGTGTGACAGCCCCGCCTTTGATGCGTGCTGTCTGCTTGAAGATCTCGGCGGCGTGCCGCACGGTCGGCTTCTTGCAACGGATGAGAGTGAAGTGTCCGCTGAAGCGGTGTCGCGCGTGCTGGCGGCGGCAACACGTCGGGCGTCCCGTGAGCCGTTGCAATATATTCTCGGCAGGTGGGATTTTCTCTCGCTGACGCTGGAGGTCGGGGAGGGCGTTCTTGTGCCGCGTCCCGACACGGAGCTTTTGTGCGAAACGGTCGCTCAAAAGCTGAAGGGAATGAAAACGCCGTCTGTGCTTGATCTGTGCGCGGGGAGCGGCTGTGTCGGACTCGGGATATGGTCGCTTTGTCCCGAAGCCTGTGTTACGGCGGTGGAGCTGTATGAAGAGGCGTACGGCTATCTTTGCCGCAATGTCGCACGCTACCCGACGGCGGACGTGACGGTCATCTGCGATGACGTGCTGTCTCCCGAAGCGGCGTATCCGCTTTACGATGCGATCGTTTCAAACCCGCCGTATATCCCGTCAGCGGATCTGAAAGGCTTGATGGCGGAGGTTCAGCACGAGCCGATGACCGCTCTTGACGGAGAAGCGGACGGCCTGCGGTTTTACCGCGCGATCGCCTCTCACTGGACGACGCATCTCAAGGACGGTGGCGTGCTGGCGGTGGAGATCGGCATCGGCCAGGCGCAGGATGTCAGGGCACTGTTCGAAGAGGCAGGACTGAAAGACATTACGGTATATTCCGACCTCGGTGGGGTTGAGCGGGTGGTTTGCGGACGGCGGTAAGGAATTTTCGGAAAATGTGTTTTTTTTGAAAAAAGATATTGACAAATCCCGTCAGAATCGTTATAATAACTATCGTTGTCTCACCCGAGGCAACGAAAAAAGATGGCCCGGTAGTTCAGCTGGTTAGAACGCTAGCCTGTCACGCTAGAGGTCGACGGTTCGAGCCCGTTCCGGGTCGCCATCTTTGCTGATATAGCTCAGTAGGTAGAGCGCATCC
>JAFQMR010000042.1 GCA_017396175.1 Clostridia bacterium | reverse complement strand
GACACGTTAACGCCAAACGATATGTTTTCGCTATTTTTCTCCAAATGCTCTCATCATCACATGGATCATATTCTTTCAAAACCAAATCCAACAATTTTAGCGCCTTTTGGGACGGATGATCGGCTTCCATTATAAAGAAAACTTCAATTATCCGTATACGGCACAAAGCGTTACGGATTTCTGGCGACGGTGGCATATGTCGCTGTCGAGCTTTTTCCGCGATTATGTGTATATTCCGCTCGGCGGCAACCGTTGTTCGAAGTCGCGACAGCTGTTCAATATGCTGGTCGTGTGGTTCCTGACGGGACTGTGGCACGGTGCGTCGTGGAATTTTGTGCTGTGGGGATTGTATTTCTTTGTGTTTCTCAGCTTTGAAAAGCTGTTTTTCCTCTCGAGGCTGGAATCTGCTGCCCGTCCCTTGCGCCACCTGTATTTGCTCCTCGTGGTGTATTTCGGGTGGGTGCTGTTCCGCTTTCAGGATCCCTCTCAGCTCGGCACGGTGTTTTGCGGGATGTTCGGATTGAACGGCAATGTATTCACAAGCTTTGAAACGGGCACGCTGTTTTTCGGTAACTGGGCGTTTCTTCTGGTCGCCGTTATAGCGTGTACGCCGCTTGTGAAGCGGCTGGTGACGCGCTTTACGGATGCGGCCCGCCGTTCGCCCGCCGTGGCGACCGTGTACGGTATCGGGCAGGCGGTGACTCCCGCTGTGTTACTGACGGTGTCGACGGCGATGTTGGTCGGCGATACGTACAACGCCTTTTTGTATTTGCAATTCTGAGAAAGGAGGACGGCCGTATGAGATCGTCATCTGCCGATAAAAACGCGCTGAAGCGACTGATGTACGGACGCGTCGCGCAGGTGGGACTGTTCTTCCTGACGATGCTTCTTATAGCGGTGATCGGGTTGCTGATCCCGTTGCGGCCGACCTATTCGGAGCTTGAAGAGCGTCAGCTGAAAAGCTTTCCGTCCTTCTCGGCGGAATCGCTTGTGAGCGGTACGTTTTTTGATGAGATCAACGAATGGTACGAGGATACCTTCCCGATGCGCGGTATGTGGGTGCAGCTGAACAGCTCGATCAAGCAGCTGTACGGTGCGACCTCGACGAACGTATACGGTGAGGTGCAGGATCGCGTGGATATCCCCGAGCCGGTCAAGCCGACAACGCCGCCTACGACCTCGACTACGCCGAACGACAGCACCGATCAGGGCAGCACCACCTCGCCGGTGACCGATACCACCTCGGCAGGCATCAAGCCGCCCTCCAATAACGGCGCACCGGCGGAGTCGCTCGGCGCCATTCTGAAGATCGGCGACAGTGCGTTTGAATACTATAATTTTTCGCAATCGCAGGCCGACCGCTATGCGGCGATCGTCAACCGCACTGCCGACAGACTGAACGGCACGGCAAAGGTGTATGTGACGGTGATCCCGACCTCCATTGAAATCTGCCTGGACGAGAAGACACGGGCAGGGCTCAGCTCGGACGATCAGGCGGCGGCGATCCGTTACCACTACGGGATGATGACCGATCGCGTGACAACGATCGATGCGTACGATGCGCTCAGCAATGCCTTCGCAAACGGAGAATACATTTTCTTCCGCACCGACCATCACTGGACGGCGCTCGGTGCATACCGTACCTATGAACGTTACTGCGCGGCGGCGGGATTGACACCGACACCGCTCAGTGCCTTTGAGTACAAAGAGTTTCCCGATTACCTCGGCTCGTTCTATCGCAGTACGACCGCCCCCGAAATGAAGGCGAATCCCGATATCGTGCAAGCATATGTACCGCCCTCGACCAATACGATGGACTTGACCGATCAGAACGGAGAGACGTTTGAGTATCCTATCATTGCGGATGTGAGCGAATGGGCGGAGACAGGGAAGTATTATACGTTTATCGGCAGTGATAATCCGCTTTGCGTGATCGATAATCCGAACGTCGAGGACGGGCGGTGCTGTGTGCTCGTAAAGGAATCCTTCGGCAACGCGTACGCGCCGTTCCTGACGGAGAATTACGATAAGGTGTATGTTGTCGATTACCGCTATTTTTCGAACGTGGACGGCCGCAGTCTGGAACAGCTGGTGCGGGATGTCGGCGCTGACGATGTGCTGTTCCTCAATAATATCTCCGCTACCCGCAACGAAGGCTTGATCGATTGCCTCGATTATCTTGCAAGATAAACCATGTCGGCCGACGCCGATGAATTGTATAAAACGGACGGTCGAAAGACCGTCCGTTTTTGCGCTGTACGGACTATGTACAACCATCGCATCGGCGGGGACGGTCACAATTTATTTACAACCTTGCAGGATGGTGATGCAAAAAAACGACACCTCGGAAGGGCGATGAAGAAAAACGCTTGACAAAAAACGGAAAATGGTGTATAGTCGGCTTCGAAAAGAACAAACGTTCGGTTTTTCGAAAAACACCACCGTTTTTCGCTCGGACGTCGTAGCTTCTGCTTCCGTAGATTGTCTGCGGAAGTATTCTTTTCGAGCAAGAACAAACAAACGTTCGCAAAGGAGTGAGTCGGATGATTTGTCAGGTGTGCGGGGCGCGTATTGCCCCGGAGGATTGGGATACGGCGATGGACCGGGTGCCGTACGGTGAAGGCGAGGTGGAGATGAGAGGCGGTGTGCTTTGTCCCGTTTGCGGGAGTGAAGCGGTCAGTATTGCCGAAGAATGCCTCGAGTGCGGCGGTGATTTTGTAAAGGAGGAATTGGACGGCGGATTATGCCGCCTGTGTGTAGCGGCGCTGAATGAGTCGCTGGATTGGATGTGGGACCAGCTGAGTGTTCCGCAAAGGCAATGGGCGGCGATGCATCCCGAGTGGATGGAACGTTGAGTAAAGGGAGGTGGATCGGATGACGGAGCGTCAAAAGAAGTTTGCCGACGCCTATATTCTCGACGGTGATCCCGTTAAGGCCTTCACGGAGGCGGGCTACCGTGAAAAGCCTGCGGCTTCGGCTGCCAGACGGCTGTTGGATACGCCGTCCGTCAAGGCGTATATCGAAGAACACGCGATGTGTGCGCGGTCGCGTGAGGTAGCGGATGCGTCGGAAATTCTCCGCTATCTGACAACCGTGCTTCGCGGTGAGCACGGCAGTGACCGTGAGCGACTTCGTGCCGCGGAGCTTCTGGGTAAGCGGCACGGTTTATTTCACGAGGAAACCGACGAGCGTACGGCGGCGGTGATCATTGTAGATGATCTGCATGGATGATGTACGCTCGATGCGCGCGATCGTCGGCGGTGGGTATGATCGCTTTTGGGCCTTCAAGGGACGGTATCGCGTTGTCAAGGGGAGTCGTGCTTCGAAAAAGTCGAAAACAACGGCCCTATGGTATATGGCACAGTTGTCAAAGGAGAAGTACCGCGAGGCAAATCTCCTTGTGGTGCGTCGCACGTTTCGCACGTTGAAGGACAGCTGTTTTGCGGAGCTGAAGTGGGCGATCCGCCGTCTCGGACTCGAGGACGTCTGGCGGGCGAAGGAGTCGCCTCTCGAGATGGAACATACGGTGACGGGACAGAAGATCTATTTTCGCGGCCTTGACGATCCGCTGAAGATCACATCCATTACGGTGGAGCACGGATACCTATGCTGGTTGTGGATCGAAGAAGCGTACGAGATCCCCGATGAGGCGACCTTTGATACGCTGGATGAATCCATTCGCGGCGAGGTAACACCGCCGCTCTTTAAGCAGACGACATTGACGTTTAACCCGTGGTCGGAGCGGCATTGGCTCAAGGAACGCTTTTTTGATCGCCCGAACGGCGATACGCTCAGTATGACGACCGATTACACCTGTAACGAATGGCTTGATGAGGCTGACCGCCGTATGTTTGAACGGATGAAGCGCGACAACCCGCGTCGCTACCGCGTAGCGGGGCTCGGAGAGTGGGGCATCAGCGAAGGCCTGATCTTTGACCGCTGGGAGGTGATGCCGTTTTCGACAGAGCGATTGCTCAGCGGCGAGGACGGCGGGAAGTTTTCCTGCGTGTTCGGGCTCGATTACGGTTATACGAACGATCCGACGGCGTTTATTGCGGCGGCCGTCAATAGCGAGGAGAAGCTCCTCTACATTTTTGATGAGCATTATCAGACGCGGATGGTCAACTCTGAGATCGCGGATATGATCAAGGCAAAGGGATACCAAAAGGAACGCATCCGCGCCGATGCCGCTGAGCCGAAAAGCAACGAGGAGCTCAGGCGTGCGGGTATTCTGCGTATACAGCCCGCCGCAAAGGGACGCGACAGCATTTTGCACGGGATCGCGTTGTTGCAGGAATACCGTATCATCGTGCATCCGCGTTGCAAAGCTACGGCGGCAGAGCTTTCGAGCTATTGCTGGGACACGGATGAAACGGGACACGGGATCAATCGCCCTGTGGACAGGGATAACCATCTGATGGACGCGCTTCGCTACGCCATGACCGACGTGCGGCACGCCTGTACGTCGCGGCAGGCGGCGATCCGTGCCGCAGAGAGAAAGAATCGCCGCTTGCGGCGAGGGGTATCGGCCGCCGAGGTGGCGGGCGGATGGAACGGATAAAAGGAGGGACAGTCAAATGGAAACGATGCTCGGAATATTGCTTCTCGGCGTGGGAGCCGCTTGTGCGGCGGCGTGCCTTGTGCCGTCAGGGGATAAGCGATCAAAGACGCGACATCGTCAACGGGATCGTGCACAGGAACGCGAGGCACATTATATGCACAATTTCCGTACGTATGACGGCGGAGTACAGGAGGAATTTGAAGAATGAATGCAACGAAGCGGGAGCGCCTGGCGCACGAGGTGTGGAAGGCGTACGAAAGCGGACGGCGCTTTAAGGCCGGACTCGGAGAGCACGGCTTATATGAGCAGAATCGCCGTAATGAGCGATTTTTTGTGGGAGATCAGTGGTACGGAGCCAAGTGCGGCGGGGATCGTCCGCTGGTGCGGCATAACGTGATCCGCCGCATCGGGGATTACAAAACCGCCGTGATCGGGGCATCGCCCTTATCGGTGATGTTCTCGGCAGACGGCGTGCCGCATACCGTTGAGCTTCACGGACGTGCGGAGGAAACAAAACGGCGCCTGCGCGAGGTGCAGATGAGCAACGAACAGCTTCTCCCGTCGGTAAAGGAGGCGTTACCTGCGCCTGACGGCGACGAGGTGGCGCTGGTGATGAATGCGTTGTCCGAGTACTTTACGGCAACAGCAAACCGTCTGTCGCTCGACACGCTCAAGGAGCAGGTGCTCCGTGATGCGTATGTCAGCGGCACGGGCTTTTTGTATACCTATTGGGATCCGAACGTGGAAACGGGCTTGTACGCCGACACATCGCGGACGGCGGCGATCCGCGGTGATATTGCCGTGGAGACGCTGGACGTAGAAAATGTGTATTTCGGCGATCCCAATACGGCGGATGTGCAAAAGCAACCGTTTATTCTGATCGTACAGCGCAAGAGGGTGCAGGAGCTGAGAGAGACAGCCAAGGCGCACCGTATCCCCGAAGAGGAGATCCGCCTGATCCGCTCCGACAGCGATACGGGATATATGGCGGGCGACCGTGCCGGAGAGGAGCCTTACGAATCCCGCAAGGCGACGGTGGTGACAGCGCTCTGGAAGGAGTCGGTCGGCGGGCAGATGACCGTCAAGGCGGTACAGGTCTGCAACGGCGCGGTGGTGCGTCCGCCGTGGGATCTCGGCGTGCGATGCTATCCGCTTGCCATGTTTACCTGGCAACACCGTAAGAATTGTGCTTACGGTGACAGCGAGGTGACCTATCTCATTCCGAATCAGATCGCCATCAACCGTATGATCACCGCCTCTGTATGGGCGGTGATGATGATGGGCATCCCGATGACGGTGGTGAACGGGGATGTGGTGGACGAGCCGGTAACCAACGATCCCGGACAGGTATTGCGGGTGTTCGGCAGTGCGGAGGATGTGGCCAGCGCGGTACGGTATATTGATCCGCCGCAGTTTTCGCCGAAGTTCGATGACAATATTCAAAGCCTGATAGCCAATACCCTTGCGCAAAGCGGTGCGAACGAAGCGGCGCTCGGCGACGTCCGCCCCGACAACACCTCGGCGATCGTGGCGGTGCGTGAGGCGGCGACGATGCCGCTCCAGCCGCTTCAGAATCGTTTTTATCGCTTTATTGCGGATGTGGCGCGGATCTGGGCGGAGTTCTGGATTATGAAATACGGTGCGCGGTCGCTGAAGATGGAGTCGGAGGACGGCGTATGGTATCTGCCGTTTGACGGCACGCGCTACCGCGAGCTGATCATCAGTGTGAAGGTCAATGTCGGGGCATCGACGCTGTGGGGTGAAGCGCAGACCATTGCCACTCTGGACAACCTGCTTGAGCGCGGTGTGCTGACGCCGGCACAGTATGTGTCGCGATTGCCGCACGGCGTGATCCCCGATCAACAAAGCCTGCTTCGCGAATGGAAGGAGCGTGAGGCGGCGACAACGGCCATCCCCGAGGAGGATGACGGTGAGGCAGTGGCAGAAGGCTTGCCGCCTGCGTATCGGGAGAGATTTCTGGCGTTAAACGACGAAGAACGCGCGGCCATGCTGCAGGCGGCTTCGCAATAACGGAGGGAGGATGTAAACATGGAGTATACAGAAGAGACTATGTCGTCCGCTGTCACGGCGGACGGCTTAGCAGACGTGCCGACGGTAACCAACCCCGTTACCGCGCACGGGGCTGAGGGATCCGCTTCGGAGGTCGACGAAACCGCGTCGGCCGACGAAACGGTGACGGAAGCCGCTAACCCGACGGAAGAGACCGTATATCGTCCGGTGTACAACGGGCAGGAAACGGTTCTGAAGGCGAGTGAACAGGAGGAGATCACCACCTTGCTGCAGCTCGGTATGAAGCAACGGGATTTCCTTCCGACCTATGAGCGCTTGTCGTTTCTGGCAAAGGAGGACGGCGCTGTATCGGTCAAGGCTTGGGTGGAACAGCTGGTACAGGATCGGGAAGAGGTATACCGCGAGATGGCGATGCAACGCTTCGGTGACGAGGCGGGACAACGGTATTATGAAATGGAGCGTCGGGAACGCGAACGCCGCTACACCGCACGCGATGAGGAGGCGCTGGCCCGCACCGAGGAAGCACAGAAGCGACAGGAGCGGCACGAGCGTCTGGCAACGGAGATGGCGGCGTTGCAGGAACAGTATCCGCAATGCCGTTCGATCCGCGATGTGCCGCCGTCCGTTGTGGAAACGGCGCTTTCGGAGAACATTACGCTTCTCGATGCATATAACCGCTTTACGCTCTCGGAACAGCAACGCTGTGAGCGGGCGGAAATACAAGGTCGCCGTGCGGCCTTGCATTCGACAGGCTCCCTGCGCGGAGAGCCGTCGTCACCGCCGAACGCGATGGATGCCTTTCTGGCAGGACTGCACCGACGTTCATAACCCGAAACGACACAATCATACGGAAAAGGAGACAGGATCATTATGGCTATCAATTCGTTGGAATTTCGTACAACTATGGCAGAGGAGCTCGACAAGGCCATTGTGCAGGGCTCGACGGTCGGCTTTTTTGAGGACAATCTTCTGAAAGCCAAATTTGTCGGTGCCAAGACGGTGCTGATCCCCGAGATGGATATGAGCGGTCTGGGGGACTACGATCGTGACAACGGCTTCGTACAGGGCGCGATCGCGATCACCTCGGATGCCTTCACGCTGTCGCAGGACCGTGCACGCACGTTCCAGCTTGATCGTGAGGATGAGGATGAAACGGGGATCATGAATCTGGCGGGCCAGGTGCTGGGTGAGTTCGTCCGCACCAAGGTCGTACCCGAGGTGGATGCGTATTGCCTCTCGAAGATCGGCGGCTTTGCGGCGGAGCAGGGGCAGACGGTGACGGGCGATCCCGCCACGGAGGCGTACGCGATGTTCTCGGAGGCGCTCGGAGAGATCCGCGATGCCATCGGCTATGACGAGGAGATCGTATGCTTTGCGGACGGCTCGTTCCTGCGAGCGCTGCAGAGCTCCCCTGAGGTATCGCGTCAGATCGTGGTATCCGATTTCAAGAAGGGTGATGTACATCTGAGCGTGCGTTCGCTCGATGATGTGAAGCTGCTTCCCGTGCCGTCCTCGCGCATGATGACGGCGTATACCTTCCGCTCGGGCGGTGAAGGTCAGGAGGAGGGCGGCTTCACGCCGCTGGATTCCGCGTCGGCGATCGGCTTCCTGCTGATGCCCAAGCGTGCGGCGTCGCTCGTGAAAAAGAGCGAAACGCTTCGCACGTTTGCACCCGAGCAGAATATTAAGGCCGATGCGTGGAAGTTCGATTACCGCCTCTATTACGACGTGTTCCTCAAGAACTCGATGAAGGACGCCATCCGCGTGTATCTGCGCGACGACGGCTGATCTCACACCGTGCCGCACGGCGGCATAGAATGATGAAAGGAGGGGGCAGACGGGGTTACGCTGTCTGCCCCCTCGGCGGTGATAACAGAAAGGATGTGAACATGGGTGAGACGCAGTATCGCATTTCATGTAGCTCCCGACGGGAGCGTATCGCCCGCGATCCCGCAATACGGCGGCGTCAAGGGCGAGCATAACGTGACGACGTTGTCGATGACGCTGTCGGCTTCGGCACCGTACCGCGAGGGTGATCTTGTTCGCCTGCGCTTTGCGGGCGGGGACGGCAGTGTGCTGTCGAGCGATCTGATCACCGATTATATTGTGCAGGACGGGCGTATGGTGCTGTCGTATGCTCTTCCTGCGGTGCTGACACGTGTCGGCGGGCAGCTCGGCGTGCGGCTGGTGTTGTCGGCGGTCGATGAGAACGGCACGGAGACGGAGACGTTTCTTTCTTCGGAGGCGGTGCTTTGGTTTGACGAGGCACCGACGGAAAACGGCACGCCGTTCTGGACGGGCGTGTCGGAAATGTTAAAGCGCACGACGGCGGCCTCGGATGCGGCGGCTGCGGCACGCGATGCCGCCCGCAATGAAAAAGAGGCGGCCGCTTCGGATGCCGACCGCGCGGAGCGAGCATCCGAAGCGGCGAACGAGAGCGCGCTCGCAGCGGCCACCGCTAAGGAAAATGCAACGCTGTACGCCTCGGCGGCGATGTCGGCGAGAGATCAAGCTGAGGCATCGAAACAAGCGGCCGCGGATTCTGCGGCAAAAGCGAACAACGACGCGCAAAAGATCACCGAATCCGCGCAGGATATCGAGCAGAACAAGGAGAACATTCAGACGCTTATGCAGGTTGCCTACAGCCTGCAGAGTCAAAAGCTGCAAAAGGACGGTCACGCGCCGAACAGGCTTCTCGGCACGGATGCCGCAGGCAACGTGGTGACAAAGGAGGAGACACCCTCCTACGTGGTCGAGGAAGCGAAGGCTACCGCCGCCAAGGTACTCTCCCATCAATCGGAGGACAGCTTCACGCTGGCGTGGCTGTCCGACCTGCACGTCGGCAATGCCTATCAGGTCGGGGGCAAATGGTCGCAGGATGAAACGTCGAACACGGAGGCAGGACTGGGACTGCACGAAATGAGCAAGACCGCCCCCTGCGACGTGATCGCGGTCGGCGGCGACCTCGCAAGCGGTACGATTATGACCGCGCACGACGATGGGCTTGCACAGCTGGACGAGTGCATCGGCTGTCTTCGCCCTGTAACGGCCTACACGCCGACGCTGTATCTGATGGGCAATCACGACGACGCGCCGTTCCGCGCGACTGCAGACCGATTGACGCGTGCGGAGCTGTTCTCGCGTTTGGGAAGGCAGAATCTGCTGGCGGGAGCGGTGAACGGCAAAGGCTGTCTGTACGGCTATAAGGATTTTGAAGCGCAAAAAATGCGCGTGATCTATCTGGACACGCACGACAAGAACGGCTGGGAGTCGGCAGAGTGTGTGGCGGGCGAGACGGCGAACAGCGCGTATATGGATGCTTGCAACCTCTCGGCAAAACAGCTCCGTTGGTTTGCGAACGTCGCACTGGATTTTTCGGGCAAGGAAAGCCCCTCCGAATGGGGCGTGATCGTGCTGTCGCATACCCCGCTCACGATTCATAGCGGCACAGGCACGTACACGGCAAACGGCAAGAGCTACGACTACAACACGGATAACGCTGTCACGATTCTGGACGCATACCTCCGCAAAGGGAGCGGCACGATCACGCACGGCGGCGAGACGGTCAGCTACGATTTTTCGGCGTTGACCGAGCAGGCACAACTGTATTGTCATATTCACGGACACATTCACGCCTTCCGTTATGCCGCGATCGGTGCAAAGGGGATCCCGAGCATCGGCTGTCCGAACACCCGCGACGGCAGTGAGCGTAAAAGCGACGACGGCAACACGTATGTGAAGACCGCGGGAACCGGCAAAAGCTGTTCCTTTAACGTCATCACGATTGACCGTAAAAACGGTAAAATCTATGCCGACAATCACGGTGCGGGTATTGACCGAGAATGGGATGCTGTCGTGTATTCAGCACACACCAATCTTGTGCCGACCTCGCTCGACACCGATTATGCTACCGTGTATAACGGCGTCGGCTATGCGAATGATACGCGGATCTCGGGTATCAATACGAGCGCGGGAGCAGGCTACGTTGCGACGGGAATTATGCCGTATGCGCGCAAGGCGGACGGCACCTTCCCGACGCTCTACGTCAAGGGTGCCGCCGTGGATACGGCAAAGTCGTATGTGCGTATGACGTGTATGCAGGAGGTGGACGGCAATCTCACGTCCTCTGCTTCGGCGGTCGGCGCGGGAAGCGGTCAAACGGCGTGGGATTATTGGTTTACGATTGAGACGCTCGGTACACTGTACTACAGGCTGACACCGACCGACAACCTCACGGCAAAGGCGAACACCAGATATATCCGTATGAGCCTGTACGGTGCGGGTGACGATCTGATCATCACCGCAGACGAACCGATTGAATAAAGGAGGACACATCGATGGCGTTTAAGATCGCCCTGACGGCAGGGCATTACAGGTACAACGCAAACGCGATCCCGAAGTCGCTCGATCCGAAGGGGACGACGGAATGGTGGCTGAATGACCGCGTTGCGGACAAGGTGGAGAAGCTCCTTGCAAACTACACGGGCTATGAGCTTCTGCGCACCGACGACACAACGGGCGAACAGAAGATCGAGGTGGAGGAGCGCACGGCGGCAGCCAACCGCTTTGGTGCGGACGTGTATCTGTCCGTCCACCACAACGCGGGCATCGGCGGCGGAAAGGGCGGCGGCATTGTCTCGATCGCGTACCCGAACGTCGGTGCGGTGACGAAGGCGTGGCAGAAGGAGCTTTACGATGAGCTGATCGCGGCCACGGGCCTCAAGGGTGACCGCGCGAACGGCCTTGCGGAAATGGATCTGCAGGAGCTTCGTGAAACGGATATGCCCGCCGTGCTCTTGGAGCTCGGGTTTATGGATTCCGCGACCGACGCCCCGATCATCCTGACCGAAGCGTTTGCCGACAAGTGTGCGGCGGCGATCGTCAGGGTGCTGGTGAGAAAAGGCGGCTTAAAGGCAAAGCCTGCCCCGAAACCGCAGGTCGGCACAAAGCTCTACCGTGTGCAGATCGGCGCCTTTGCCGACAGGGGCAACGCCGAATACTGCGTTGCCAAGGCGAAGGCGGCAGGCTTCAAGGATGCGTTTATTACGGAGACGGTCAAGGAGTGAGGACAATGACGGATATTGTGGTGGCCATTCTCGGGGTGGTCGGCACGCTGGCGGGATCCTTCCTCGGCGTGGTCACCTCCCAGAAGCTGACACAGTTTCGGCTTGCCAAGCTGGAGGAGCAGGTGAAGCAACACAACCATCTTGTAGAAAGAACGTATAAGCTGGAAGGGCAGATGGGGGAATGTATTCATGACATCCGTGACCTGAAGGCGTATCACAAACCGCAGGGAGGTGTGGCGCAATGAATAAGCAATGGTGGAAGGCGGCCGGCATCCGCGCGATCAAGACGGTGGCGCAAACAGCGGTTGCCACGATCGGCACCTC
This sequence comes from Clostridia bacterium, assembly GCA_017396175.1. Lineage (GTDB taxonomy): Bacteria > Bacillota > Clostridia > Oscillospirales > Acutalibacteraceae > RGIG1959. The sequence goes on along the minus strand of JAFQMR010000042.1, from coordinate 5,041 downwards.
GGCGATGATCGGTGACGTCAACTGGCTTGCACTGCTCAGCGCTTCGGTGCTCAGCGGCATTCTGTCACTGCTGACCAGCATCGGCGGGTTACCCGAAATCAAAGTATAATTCGGCAAAGCGACGGGGACAGCTCTCGTCGCTTTTGCGCAAGGAGGTATTTATGAGAACAGGTGAGCAAATCAAGGAGCGGGCGTTTTGTCTTTTGAATTATACCGATCAGAACGGACGCGTGGATAATACCCTGTATGCCGATGTAGCGGCCCGTGCGCTTGCTCTTATCAACCAGATTTACGCGGAGCTCTGGTATGCCCGCTGTCCGTGCGGTTTCAAAGAGCTCGGATCGTTGTCGGAGGAGATCTGTCTTCCGGAGCGCGTGATCAATGACTGTATGGCGTTCGGGGTCGCGATGCTGATGGCGCAGTCGGTCGGTGATGCGGACAACCAGTCGATGATGGCGGATCTCTACAATCAGCGACGGGCGGCGCTGGTGCATATCTGCCGCCGAAGGGATGTGATGCCCCGTGCGTTATAAAAAACTGGGGAGCAACCGCGTGTGCAGTCTGACGGTGCCGAAGCTGTCGGGCGGCGTGAACGCGTCGGCCGATCCGACGATGATCGAAGACAATGAGCTTGCTTCTGCACAGAACGTGCGGTGGAAGAACGGAACACTGACAAAGCGACAGGCAGTGAGAGCGGTCGGCACAACGCCGTTCAACGAAATCCAAGGAGATCCGCAGCTGTCGCTCACAGGAACGGCCGACAGCGTGCTGTCGCATCCGATGGATATCGGTGGGGAGCTGTGTACGCTTGTGCACAGCGGTGTGCGGTACGGGGATTCACTGACGCGGGAATCGGTGCAGGTGATCTCACTGGGCGGCGAGGTGAAGGCGACCTACCGCGTGATGGACCGTCACGTGCAGAACGCGGTGTTTGTACCGTGTGATCCGACGACGTACGGGTGCCCGTTTCTGATGATCCGCGGCTGTGCGGTGTTCAAGCCGGACGAGAATACGGGTAGCATGGTCGCCGTCCCCGACGAGGAACTGTACGCACCGCTTGTGATGATAAACGGCAAGTCGGCGGTCAATGCGGCCGCAGAGGATGCCTCGGCGATGGCGAACGGCGTGATGTATGAAGGCTTCAATCTGCTGACTCGTCGCTATCGCGCACGGTTTACGACACAAGGCGGCAGTGGTTGTGAGGTGTTTAAAATGCCGACACCGCTCGCAAGCGGCACAACGGTGTCGGTGGACATCGTGACGTCGCAGGGGGAACTGTTTCTTCAAGGCAAGGTCGGCGAAACGGTTGCGAACGGATCGTATCAGTTGTGCGTCCAACCCGACGGTGCGGTTCAAATGTATCCCTGTCCGCCGGCCAGCCTTGTTTCGGATAACCTTACGGTTACCGCAACGGCGGCGCATACCACTGTCTCACAGATGGAAGGCGGAGCCACGCTTGGCGTATGGTTCGGCGGCACGCAGAACAAGCTCGGCGGCACACGGTTGTTTCTTGCGGGGTTTGCGGGGGAAAAGGCCAAGGTGATGTGGAGCGATGTCAACAACCCCCTCTACTTCCCCGAAAACAACCATATGTTTGTCGGCGATCTGGCACAGCGGGTGACGGCTCTTGAAAAGCAGGGGGATATGCTCGTCATCTTCAAAGAACGCGAGGTGTATTACACCACCTACGTGCAAGGAGAGATCGACGCGGACAGCGTGGCAAACGGCACCAACGTCGATGTGACGGTGCGCGGGGCGCATTTCCCGCTGACACAGCTTTCTCCGTACATCGGCTGTGACGCGCCTGCGAGCCTCGCTGTTTGCCGTGACCGTCTTGTGTGGATGTGCTCGGACGGGCGGGTGTATACCCTTGTTGAGGGTTCGCCGTACAGCGAACGCAATGTGCGGGACATCGGCCGTAAGATTTATCCGCTGACGAGCGCTCACGATAAGGCACTGCTGAAACGGGCGTCGGCAATGGATTATGACGGATGCTATACGGTGATGATCGGGAATACGGCGTACAGCTTCAATTACAGTGACAGCGGTATGGATGCGGGGCGTATGGCGTGGTATGTGTATCGCTTCACGGCGTTTGCGCCTTATGAAACCTTGCGCCTTGTCAGTGACGGCATGCACAAAGCGATTCTGATCAGTACACAGGCACGGACGCAGCTGTATTCTTATATCCGTATGCTGTACCGTTTTACGGAGGAAGCCAAAGACAGCCATGCGGATATCGTGGTTACGGGAGCAGACGGCAACAGTCCGCTTGCGTTGAAAACGACGGTCACCGATGCCGCGATCTCGGCCTGTCTGACAACCAAAACCTTTGACTTCGGGGACATCCGTTGTTTCAAACGGATCGGCGCCTTGTTTCTGTCGGCGGACGCCGAAGAGCTTACGGTACGGTTCACGGCGGACGGGCGCGAAGCGGTTGCCGTGCACCGCCTTTGTGCGGACGGGCGTGGCGGACAGCTTTTGTTGCCGTGTGTGAAGCGGTGCCGCACCTTTTCTATGACGATAACGAGCGAGACGGCATTCGGATTGCGCAGTATGCGTGTGCAGTATACAACGTTCGGTACGGTGCGATAACGGGAGGAATTGGATGAATTATTATGAGATGTTGAATGAAGAGCGAAAAAAGGCAAAGCAAAAAGCTGCCGCGTATGAAACGGAGCGCCGTGCGCAGGCACAGCAAAAGGCCGATATGGTAACCGCTCACTACAACGAGCAGACGGATACCGTCCGCCGACAGGCGCAGAGCTCACTGGATGAGACGGAGGCGGCTTACTCGCGTTTGTACGATGCCAATGCCGTGGATGAGCTGGTGGCGCGACGTCATGCGGCGGAGGCCATCGCCAACAGCAATCTGGTCAACAGCGGCCTGAACAGCACACAGCAGACCGCGTTGTCGCTTCGCAGAATGCGCGCGGACGCCGAGACCTCTGCTTCGAGACAGGCGGCGATCGAACGCGTGATGCAGGCTATGGATGAACGAGAGGAAGCGTTGCGCCGAGAGTTATCGTCGGATACGTATGCCATCCGTCAGGAGGCGGAAAAGGATATTGAGGACGAACGCGAACGTCTTGAAGGACAGGCGGTAATCGATGCGGAGGAGCGCTTCAAGACGCAGGGAGACAAGGTCGTGATGTATGTCGGCGGCGGTTCTGTCAACGCGGACAGGACTTACACCCCGTCCTACGTGACGGTAGGGGCGACGGCGATGATGCGTCAGCGCAATTACGGCGATCAGTTTGCTTCGGAGTATCTGCACAATATGTTTTCGCTGGGCAATATTTCGTTTAAGCAATGGAAAGCCTTGCACGACAGGCTGAAGATCGAGCCCTGTAAGGGTATGCGGTTTGCGGGGGTGGCCGCGATCGTGCGCTATGTTACGAAGGCGCAGGGCGAGCGTCAGGCGCGGTTGTTTATCGAATATCTGTCGGAGCGCGGGACGGTTACACCGGGACAAACCGAACAACTGGTAAAAGAAATGTATAACGTCGAAATGTAAAAGAAGGGCAGTTCAACCGAACTGCCCTTCTTTGTATCATAATATATTTTCGGGTAGAGGCCATTCGTTGTCCATCAGGATCTCCAGCTGAATACGGATCGCTGAAAGGGAGGTGCGGAAGTCGGCGGGATCCTCGTCGGCGATCAGGTGAGGCAGGGAGGAGGCGTGCTGGAATACAGGCTCCAGCCGCTCGTGCCGCAGAAAGAAGGGAAACATCCGCGTCTGCTCTTTCAGTCCGTCCGAAAATTCAGAGGCCAGACGAAAGCAACGCGCGGTGTCGCCGCTGTCGTATAATCGCTCAAGCTCCTGACAGGTGTCCAGCAACGACGCGGTTACACGGTGCTGTTCCCACAGAGCGCCGATGCTTAATGCCGTCACCAGTCCGAGCAGAATAACGGCCACAATGACACGCTTCATACGCCGCCCTCCTTCGGTACGAGATAATAATCCTTACAGCCGTTGACGCTCAGGATCAACACCTCGTCAAGCGTGCGATGCTCGGCGCGAAGCACCCTGTCGATCCAGACCGATGTGACACCGCACGCTTGCATGGCCCAATCGCAAAGCTTGCCGTCTGCGACGACGATCAGCGGCATTCCGTGATCCTGCGGGGGCAGGCGGGCCAGATCTTCGTACACCGTCGGACGCTTGGCGGCGACGGGATAGACGGTGATCGTGCCGTTCGTCTCGGCTATGGCAAGCTGTACGTCGCGCAGATCAAATACGTTTTGTCCCCGCAGGCTTTCGCTCAGGTCCTCGACGGTCATGCGCAGGCGTCGTAAGACGTTGCGGTCAGGGCAACCGTCGCGGATCACGATAAGCGGGGTGCCGCTGACCAGAGAGGCAAAGCGGGGGCTTTTGAGCATCAGCGCGGACAACAACACCTCCGAGGCGATCAGCACCACGATCGGAACCAGCCCGCTGAACAGCGGAATGCCGCTGTCCTGCATCGGCACGGACGCCAGGTCGGAAATCAGCAACGTCACCACCAGCTCGATCGGTTGCAGTTCGCCGAGCTGACGCCGCCCCATAATGCGCATTGCCGCGACCAGCATGGCGTAGATGATCAGTGTGCGGATAGCGGATATCGCCATTGTTCATCGCCTCCTATGACGGCAGTATGGGCGGAAGACGGGGAGGTTATACCGCGAGCAAAAGAAGGATCGCACAAACCGCAAGCGGCGATGGTGGCACAATCGACAAATTTCAACCAACGCACCCGTGTGTATCTTTTTGAGAAAAATCGGGCCTCTTTTGCGGGAGCGGATGCTGTTTTCAAAAAAATGCAAAAAAAAATTGCCAATTCGCGAAAAACGATTGACAACGGTGATTTTTTTGTGTAAGATAGTAAACTGCACAATCATGGGTAGATATCCTCTTTTTGGCTAAATAAAGTGTAGCACAAACGCACAAAAAAAGCAAGAGGAAATGTTTGTGTGCCCCCAAAACCGTGGTCACACGGCAGAGGGGAGTTCGGCAAGATCTCTTATTGCCAATCGGAAATTTTGGATACAGGAGTGAGCG
>JAFQMR010000041.1 GCA_017396175.1 Clostridia bacterium | reverse complement strand
GCCGACGCGGTGATCTCGCTGATGCAGGCGCTGACCTTCATCGACCTGAAGAACGACGCGGTTCTCGACGCGGCAGACTTCAATAACGACGGCCGTGTGACCACCTCGGATGCCCGCTACATCCTGCAGGCGATCGTCAACACCGCTTCGTAACATCCCGATAAACAAACGATCCCCCGCAAGCCTCTCGGCTTGCGGGGGATCGTTTGTTTATCGGGATATCACGAAGCGGTGTTGACGATCGCCTGCAGGATGTAACGGGCATCCGAGGTGGTCACACGGCCGTCGTTATTGAAGTCTGCCGCGTCGAGAACCGCGTCGTTCTTCAGGTCGATGAAGGTCAGCGCCTGCATCAGCGAGATCACCGCGTCGGCGGTGCCGATCTTGCCGTCCGCGTCCACGTCGCCGCGCTTGTAATCTTGCGCGTTGTTGGAGGTGATGACGACGAGCGCCTCGCTTACGTCACCGGCGGGAGCTGTCGCGGTCGCTGCCACACGGGTGCGGACCTGATAGAGCTGACCGGCAGTCAGTTCGGTGAACTTCACCTGCGTGCCGTCGCCGGTCACCCAATCGATGCCGTCGACGGTGAATTCCTGACCGGCCACGTCCTTGACGGTGATGGAGGTGCGGGTAGCACCCATCTTCACGGGAGCCGCAGGAGCCGCGACGCTTTGCGTCGAGAGCGCCACCGTGACTGCATCACTTGCGGAGGAGGTGCCGACAAACTTGAAGATACCGGTCGACTTGACGGTGATATCTTTGCCGAGGTCGGCGGTCTTCACGGTGTAGGTCGGGCCGACGTGCGTCTGCACACCGTTCACATACCAGACGTTCTTGAGCCAGGTGTTGGAATCGATCTCCGTAGTGGGAACGATCTCCGAGCTCAGCGCGGTCAGCGTGTTGCCGACGGCGGGCACACCCGCGATCACGGGCTTGCCGCTGATGGTCTTGACACTCTTTGTAGCGGAGACCTCCGCAAGCGTCTTAGCGGCCTGGTTGAAGAAGGTGGTCGAGAAGGTGAAGGAGTCCGACGAAGTCGCTTCCGAGCCGAGTGTCACAACAATCTTGTTCAGATGGACAGTCTTGATGTAGTTCGCGGGATTCGTATTGAAATCGCTGGGGGCAGAGTTGTTGTACTGGCCGTACAACTGCCAGGAAACAAAGCCGTTGAGGGTGCCTACAAGATCCTCGTAGGTACCGGCCACGACCTTGCCGTTCGACTTCTGCGCATCGGTGAAGAGGTTCGACCAGTCGCCCATCATATTGACGGTATGACTCAGAACGGTGCCGTTCTTCGCGGTGACGGTCACGTCCACGCCGAGGTCGAAACGGCAGGTAGAGGTGATATCAAAGTTGATTGCGAGCTCATCGACGGGAATGTCGCGGTCGATGACGAATTCTTTCACCATCGCGCTGGAGCCCTTGAAGGTCTCGTTCTTGAACAGCTCGGTGGTCTTCTTGACCGAAGTCGAGGAGGGAGCGGTCACAGTATCGCCGTAGCCGAACTCGCCGTCCATCCACGCGATGCGCTTTTGGAGCCAGCTCTGCAGATAGGAGGTCTGCGCTTCCCAGTCGCCGACCTTCGAAACCTCGGGAACGGTCATCCAGGTGCCGGAAACTTCGTCAACGTAATTGTCATGCCACAGTTCAAAATCCGCCAACGCCGCTTCTTCAACAAACAGCTTCAGTGCGTCGACATCGGTGGAGATGGCTTCGAGGATGCCCTCGCTATGAAGAGCGGTCCAACGCGCTTCCACAGCGGCGTTAAACTCGTCCATCTCGAAGAACTCACGGAACCAGCCGCAGTATTCGTCGTTGCGGGTACGCCAGCCTGTCGGATCGTTCATCGCACCGTAGGTGACGCCGCCGGCACCGAGGTCAAAGTCCCACACAGGAGCCATATGCAGCTTCAGGTCCGGATTTTCCTGCAGTTCACCGTCGGTGTTTTTGGTGCCGTCCTTGTAGAAGTAGACACTGGACTGCATCTGCGAGTCTGCGTTCTTGAACAGCTCGTTGATCAGGTACCAGTTGACAACGGAATCCATATCGACCATTTCCCAGATCTGGTCGTCGTTGGAGGCGTCCTCATCGAGGATCAGATTGTTAACGGTCTGCATATAATTGGTGATGTATGCTCTCTGATCCGCGTTCGGTTTCTCGGGGAGCTTGTACTGGAAGAAGAGGAGCTCTTTGCCGAGATCGGCGGCGTTGACCGTGTTCTTTTTGGAACCTGCATAACGATCAATATCGTCCTGCGTAAGATCCTGACAACCGTCGACATCGGTGATGTAGGAGAACGCCGACCAATCGCCGAAGCCGTCCTCGCCCTCGTCGAGAACGCGGGACATAACCTCGACTTCGATGAAGTAGCCGACTTCTTCGCCGGTGGCAGTGGGTTCCTCGTCGCCCCATTCGCTGATGTTCACGCGAAGCTCATTGGCCTGCATGTGGTCGCCCATTTCGTAGAGGCCCTTGAATTCGCCGTCGATGTACAGCTCGACAAAGTTCATACGGGGGGAGAACACTTCATAGTGACCGGTCTCTTCTGCCGCATACTTGTTGACGCGGTCGGCAAAGTTGTACGCGATCATATTGCGCAGGCGGCTGGGATCCAGGTAGTCCGCAAGCAGAACCCAGCTCTTCGCCTTGCCGAAGCCGAGAACGTCCTGTTTTTTGTCAAACTTCAGGCGATACGGCTTCTTGTCGTAGCCCATCGTCGAGTTGCCGCGGAGCTTGATGCCGCAATCCTTGTCGTAGATGTCGTCGGCGTCGTAGATGTCCGCACCGAGCACCGACGCGTGCGAGTTGCAGTACTCGAGCTTCGTGTTGATGGGGTTCTCGGGGTTATAGGGGTTATCCGCGTTGTAAAGCGGGCTGTTGGGATCGGTGGAGCTGTAGTTTGCCGTGTCCACCAGCACCACGGGGAGACCGTGCGTCTCTTCGGTGATGATCACGACATATTCCGCGCGGTTTTTGTCCGCATCGGTGACCACCAGCTCGTTCTGAGCCAGCAGCTTCACCGCCACGTCACCGCTCGTGATATCGGTGCCGTTGAAGGTGACCTTCTTACCCTCGAACTCCACGTGAAGCACCGCTTCGGTGCTGATGAGGTTCGGGTGGTCTTCGGCGGTGGTATATACACGACCGTCATCAGACACCGTCATCGGGATGTCGTAGAGCAACCAGGGGTTGTCCGCATCGAGAATCGACAGTGCGGTCAGGCGGCAACCGTCAATGCCTTCGAACACGACGTATTCGTTCAGAGCAAACACGCTCATCGGAACGACCGTGAACAGCATTGTCACTGCCAGTACGATTGCAAGGATTTTTTTCATAGAGATCCTCCTTTGGTCTGTACTGAGGACACTTCCTCATTCGTTCAGCAAAAGAATACTTTCGCCCATTCTCTTAGAATATACCACATTTTGCCGTGTTTGTAAATAGTTTATTTATATAATAAAAAGAAAGATCCCCCGTTGTACGGCAACGGGGGATTTTCTAAGCATTCTTTATGCGGAAACGAGCGATTTCAACAGGGCGCGGGCGTCGTTGGTGGTTGCCTGACCGTCGCCGTCGAAGTCTGCCGCCGTCAGGGCATCACCTGTGAGGACGGCGGTGCCGAGGGCGTGCTTGAGGATCCGCTTGACGTCCGAGGTGTTGACATAGCCGTCAAGGTTGACGTCACCGGGGGTGACGGGCGTGGGATCGGGCTCCTCCTCTTCGGGTGCGTTCGGATCGACATCGGTGATGACGCGGAGCGCTTCGCCCGCTGTGCCGCCCGTCTGAGAGGCGGTCTCTCCGTGACGGTAGAGCACGCGGTAGAGCGTGTTCGGTTGCAGGTCTTCAAAGGTGCCCGACGTCTGCCAGTTCACGCCGTCGACGCTGATCTCGTAGTTTTCACGTTCAAGGATCACGAGTGTGTTGTGCGTCTTGGAGATCAGCTCGGGAATCTGCGAGGTTTTGTAGGTATAGGTGGCTTTCTGCAGCGTGACAGGCTCCGACAGGAGCGTTCCCTCATAGTCGCCGCTTCCCGTGACGGCCACCGTAAAGGCCGAGCCGATCTGCGAGGAAGCGGGCGTGTAGGTCGACGAGGTTGCCCCGCTGATTGCCGTGCCGTTCTCGTACCACTGATAAGAAACGTCTGCACCGTAGGGGGTGACGCCGAGGGTGTCGGCACGCAACGTCTGCTCGTATTCGGGAGCACCGGCCACAAATACTTTACCGCCGAGCGGCGTTTTTGAGGTGCCGCTGACATCCGCCTGGATCTCCTTGGCGGCGTACAATCCGCTGATCTGCACATTGCGACGATTTCCGCTCGTTTTTACGACAATGCTTTTCAGCGTGACGGTCGTGGCGGTGGGATCGTTCGACCACGGCATATAGTTTTCGAGGTTCAGCTCCACATCGGTGTAGGTGCCTGCCGCAATGTTCTCTCCCGTGGTGCCCTTGAACGGGAGCAGGGGATCGGAGCCCTGCCAGTCGGAAGAGAGGGAGGGGGAGCCGACATCAAAATTGAAGGTGATGTCGAAGGCGCTTCGCGAATAGACGCTCAGATACAGGTTCGACAGCTCCTGCACAGGGAAACTCTTGTTGATCGTGAAGGTCTTTGAGGACGAGGTGGAGGTCAGCGTCGAGGACAGCATATTGACGTAGGCAGGGCTGCTTGTTTCGGTATAGCCGAATTGCTCGTCCAGCCAAGCAATGCGACCGGTCATATACGCACGCAGATACTGTACCTGTTCGATCCAGTGATTACTCGACAGCTGGAGGTCGGGTACGGTGAGCCAGCTTGTGTTGTTGACGGCATTCACGTAGCTGTCGTGCCACAGGGCGTAGTTGTCATCCGCCGAGGCACGCAGGTACGCGGTCAATCCGTCAATATCGCTGAAAATACCGTCAAGGATACCGTTTTCGTGCAGGTCGGCCCAGCGCTTCTCCACCGCCGCGACAAAGCTGTCCATTTCGAACAGACTCTTATACCACGCGCAACGCTCGGTGTCACGGGTGCGCCAGCCGGTCGGCTTGTGAATGGAGGAATAGGCAACGGCACCGGCACCGATATCAAAGTCCCACACGGGGCCCATAAACAGCTTGCCGTCCTTGTCCTTGAACAGCTTGACCGAGGACAGGAAGCCCGAGTCGGTGTTTTTGAACACCTCGTTGATCAGGTACCAATCGATAAAGCCGTCCATATCGATGTAGTCAAATACGGTCTCATCCTTCGCGAGAATCAGATCGTTGACTGTTTGCAGGTAATCTTGAATATAGGCGATCTGCTCCTCGGACGGCACCTCGGGGGTCTTGATCTGGACATACAGGGTGTCGAGCGTACCCGTGCCTGCCGTTTCCGCGTTGCCGCTTGACGAGAGGTTGCCCGTGTACAGCGTGCCTGTACCCGTGCCGCCCGTGTTTTCGATCGTCACGTAATACGCTTGCTCGTTGTGCCACTCGGGGATGACGCGCGAGCCGTCTTCGATCTCCAGATAATATCCGACGTTCCCTTCGGGGAACAGCTGAACGCCGTTGTCGTCGAATTCGTCGCCGCTTTCGTCGATATCAATGCGGGTGCTGTCCACCTGGATATGGTCACCCAGATCGTAGAGGCCCTGATATTCGCCGTTCAGATACACTTCGACGGGGCGGGTACGCGGGACGTATACCTGAAAGCCCGTGGTTTCGGCGGTCATTGCGCTCAGACGTGCACCGAAGCTGTAGGCCACGTCGTTGCGGATGGCGGCAGGATCAAGATAGTTAGCAAGAAGCACCCAGCTCTTTGCCTTACCGAGGCCGAATACGTTCTGCTTGCTGTCAAACTTGATGCGGTAGGGCTTCTTGTCATAGCCCATCGTCGAGGTGCCGCGCAGTTTAATGCCGCCTGTCGCCGCATACAGATCCGAACCGCCGTACACGTCAGCACCGAGAATGGTGATCGCGGTGTCGACATAATTC
>JAFQMR010000040.1 GCA_017396175.1 Clostridia bacterium | reverse complement strand
TGCGGCTTTAGCTCATCTGGTAGAGCGCCACCTTGCCAAGGTGGAGGTAGCGAGTTCGAGCCTCGTAAGCCGCTCCAAAGAAAAAGGCGTCAACAGACGCCTTTTTTACACGGTGGCATAGCCAAGTGGTAAGGCGTGGGTCTGCAAAACCCTGATTCCCCGGTTCAAATCCGGGTGCCACCTCCATGAAAAAAGCTCATTCGAAAGAATGAGCTTTTTTCAATGATATCCGTTCCCTACGTTCACGGATGATATAGCTGACGCTATGATATCTGCTCCGCAGATGATATACGCTGCGCGTATGGAAGGGACGGATATTATATCATATTTGCGACAGCAAATATATCATACGGCAACGCCGTATATCCTATCGCATAGCGATATATCATTAAATGAATGGTTTGCATTTTGGGTGTGCTCCCCCGGCGGGTATGTGAAATCCTCTTCGCTGATCCGATCTCCTGCGGCGATGAAATCTGCCTCGGCGGCGGAAGGATGTCCTTACAGCGTAAACAACGTGGTGTTCCGTGTTGATTTGTTGCCGTTTTTATGCTATGCTACTTCATAAGGTGGTGATGCGGTGAAACGGATCATATTCATTATATTGATCGCTCTGGCGCTCGTTTTTGTTTTGGGCGTGTATTTGGCGGATTTGTTTTATTTTAAAACCTCCATCAGCGAAAACGGAACCAACATGGCTGTTACGGTGGCCATCCTGTTTTTCGCACTGTTGAGAACGATAAACAACGTCGATCGAAAAGGACTGCCATTCTACGAAAAAGCCTATGAACGCGAACTCGGAAGCGCATTTAAGGGGCGGCTGTTCCCCCGCAAACGCCTGCTGTGTGCCTGCCGCTATTACAGCGAGGGCAACTACCGCAAAGCGCTGAAGAACCTGTTTCCCCTGCTGAAAAAGGCACAGCTCGAGCGTGATGCCGTGCCGGTGCTGTTGTTTATTGCGCTGTGCTACACCGACGTCGGACTTCATGAGCAGGCCATGCAAGCGTATCACAAACTGCTCGAGTTCCAGCCGAGCAACGAAACCGCGCACAACAACCTAGGGCATTTGTATATGTCCGAGGGCGATTATGAAACAGCGATGAAGCACTTTGATGAAGCACTCACCATTCAGCCGTGGTACTACTACGCCTACCTCAATCGCGCCGACTGTTACTTAAAGCTTGGCGACTACGAAGCGGCGATCCGCGACGCCAAGCGATCGCTGAAAGAAAAGAGCGGCGGCGCGGAAGCCCTCTCCCTCTTAACGATCCTCTACGCCTTGCTTGAGGATACGGAACAGCAAGAGCACTACTACCAAGCCGCTGTTGCCGCAGGCGAAAATCCATGGGATCTCGACCGCGCCATTCTCCGCTTCCGGCACAAACACGGCAGACGCGATAACAAAGAAGAATCGGAAACCGAAGAAGAGTTTGATGAGGACGATATCTGATACAAAAAACCGCCTCCTGCGTATGCAGGAGGCGGTTCGTCTTATGCATCGGATATTCAGTCCACTTCGACCCAGTGCTGGATGCCGCCGCAGGAGTTCGCGAGGATCAGATCGTCCACGCTCAGGCGGATCGCGGTGTTCGCGGGAAGCTCCAGCTCCCACTCGAGCGAACGCTCATCCCACACGTCGCAATACGGCTTGCCGTCCACACCAAACCACCAGCGACCGTTCTTCTCGATCAGCAACGAGGTGTCGACACCCTTGAACGCTTCTTCCTTCGAGGGGAAACTGTAGGGCTGCATATTGAGCTTCTTTTCGAGGATCTCGCCCTTTTCGTTGCGGACGATGACCATCAGGACACCGGTGTTGCGACCGTAGATCTTGACACGGCGCGCACGGTCGCCGACGTTCATCAGGTTGTAATTGGTGGTGTATTGCACCATCCAGTTGCCGGTGTTCGCCTTGAGGCATTCGCCGTCGGTATGCTCGTTGTCGATGAGGATGGGCGTGCCGTCGGGCAACACGTTCTTAAACACGATCATGTCGGTGCCGACCGCCGTGTGGTTGTCGTTCGGATTGAGCGCCACGAGCCAATCGTTACGTTCAAGATCAAACGTCTGCATGTTCAACTTAGCAAACGCCTCTTTCACGTCCGCATGGTTCGGATCGCGGGTGACCTGATACTTCACGGGGAGCTTGCCGGGTTTCGTCTCGTCGCTGATCATGAAGCTGATCTCCGCTTCGAGCAGACCCTTGGTATCCTCGTCAATGCCCTTATACTGCGCGGCGAAGTTGCGGTCATCACGTTTGATGATGTAGCCCTGCTCGGACTTCGTGATATCGCACTGTTTGGGATCGTCGTAGCACCAGAAGGAGCCATGAAGCTCGCCGCCCTCGATGATGAAGCGCACCGCGCCGTTGGCACAGCGACCGACAAGCACCGCCTGATCCGCCGTAACGCCCGACCACGAACCCGTGTCGAGGTCGCCCGTCGTGCCGCCGAGCACCCAGTAGTATTCACCGGGAGCGATCGTTACGACGTGAGGCGCGAACGGATGGGTCTTATATTCAACGTAGTCGCAACCCACATACATGGGATTCAGAACCTTTTTGCCGTCTTTAATAAAGAAATAATCCTCGGGAAGATCGAATTCCAGACCGTAGAAGTCGCACCACTCGCGCTGACCGAGCCACTCGCCGCGCACCTGGTTGCCAATGTTCGTGACGGTAACGGTGACGGGTTTATCACCGTCGTTATACAGCTTGTAGCCGAGGAAGATCGGGCCTGCGGAATGGTTCGAGTGCTCATAGGTGAAGAAGCACTCACCCGTCAGATGCTCGTTTTTGAGGAGCATTTGGTTGACGTCGGGATCAAACATCATTTCGGGGTTGTTGGAATAGATGTACACACCGCCCGGACGCTTCTTGTAGCAAATCTCCGCCGCAGGAGTTTTGTCTTCATTGTGCGACAACGTGGCCTCCCACTCCGTCTTCTCAAACATCGGCGGATACGGCATATCGAGACGCTCCTCAGCGGGCGTGAACGCCGGCATCGTCACCTTGACCTGATACAGGCCGTTTTCCAGTTCTTTCTTTTCGATCATCGGAATCATCTCCTTATATTGCAAGTATACGTACAGGACAAATATACCATATCTCTGACAAAAGTACAAGGGATATTGCTAAGTTTGAAGCAAGAAAAAGACCTCAGTCGGAATGACTGAGGTCTTTTGAAGGTGTTGGCATCTTCCTATCTTCCCGGGCCGCTTCCAGCCAAGTATTGTCGGCGCAAGTGAGCTTAACTTCCGTGTTCGGGATGGGAACGGGTGTACCCTCACC
>JAFQMR010000039.1 GCA_017396175.1 Clostridia bacterium | reverse complement strand
TGGGGGGCTTCCACCGTCTCGGCAAATTCAAAGAGGGAGTGCACGGTGTTCATCCGCTCGGTTCCGAGGGTGACGCAATACGCTTGCACGCCGTGCGCCTGCGTCAGAGCGACCGTTTCCTCGTACAGCGCAAAATCGGTCGGGAAGCCGTCGCTGAGTATGATCATGGCCTTTTGCGCAAGCGGACGGCTGTCCTCAAGAAGGGCAACGGCCTTCTGAATACCCGTATACATCGCCGTGTTGCCGTTTGAAACAAAGTGTGTATCGGTCAGCAGGGCGGCCGCTTCCTCGCGGTTGGTGGCGAGGGAAGGCGTCAATGCCTCCGCTTCGGTGGCAACGCGTACAACACCGACACGGCTTCCGTGCGGCAGGCGGGCAAGCAGATCGGCCGCAACGGTGAGGCGCTTGTTGTCACGGTCACTGCGGCGCATACTGCCCGAATCGTCCATCACCAGAACGACCTCGACGCCGGCATAGATGTCCGATGCTCCAAAGCGGTCCTCCCATATAAAGGCTCCCTCATAGACCGTACGGTCCAGAAGAATATAGGTGCCGTTCTCACGAACAGCGGCGGTAGCGGCTGTGCCGCTGACAGCCGTTTCGATTGCCGTCAGCTGTTGAGAGTCAGACTCAAAACGGTATACCGTCGGTGCGGATGCACCGGCCGACTCAAACGAAAATGTCAGAAGCAATCCGTCTTCGGGCATCTCCTCAGCGGTGACCGTATAGGCATCCGACAACCGCCCGGGCATCGACTGCGGGAACAGGGCTTGCTCGGCGGAGGTCCTAACCGTCGGCTCGGCGGTCGCGGCATCGGGGAGCGTTGCTTTGACGGTGAGTGCCTGATAAGTCTTGGTGACGGTCTGCGGCACAGAAGGTGCCTTCGTCGGCAAAGGAGATTGCGCAACGGTCGGAAGCGTCTTTTTTGTATCGGTCGAAAGAGGTTGGGTGAAGCTTGTTACCGTATCCGAAGCGGTTGTGGTTGCAGGAGACGATGTACTTGCGGTTGAAGAGGCGGTGCTTTGCGATGGAACCGCCTCCGATACCGTTACGTCACTGACCGCTTGATACGGCGTCAGAGACGGCGCGGGAGCGATGCCTTTAGGCATACCGCACAGCAAGCTGACGGCCAGCACGGTGGCGGCAACCGCTGTCAGGCGGCGATGTTTCATAGGCGTCCCGTCCTTTCTTTGTTATACATATATATTGCATTCAAACGAATCGTTCGGTGGTATTGTACACACAAATTGTTGTTTTGTCAACTTTAAAAACGACCATCCGTTTCGGATGGCCGTTTTTTGGGGCTCAGGCTTTGTACTCAAACAACGAAGCCAGCAGACGCACGCCGTAGAGCATCATCAGCACGCCCAGCAGGATGCCGATGGTCTGTGCCATCAGGATCAGGTGGAAAATGCCGTAGAGACCCGCGATCGCCGTCAGGACGCCGAGGATCAGCGAGAGGATCCAAAGGCTGTTGCCCGTCGGCTTGAGGATCTTGACGGCGGACAGGGCACCGGAGATACCGCTGAGCATCAGCCACACGGCAAAGATGTCGACAACGACGATGTCCAGAATCAGGCTGAGTCCGGGATGGAAAATGGAGAGCGTTGTCAGCAGAGCCGTGCCGACACCGCCGAGCAGAGCGAGGATCGCACTGCCGAGCGTTTGCTTACTGTTGGCGTCCTTTTTGTCGGACAGCGCGGTGAACAACGCGCAGGCGCCCCAGACGCACAGCAGGATGGTGACAAACCAACCGGTTTTTAAAAACGTGACACCGGGGAACGCAAAGGTGTAGATCGAGGCAATAAGGGCAAGCACGCCGACGATCGCATTCAAGACTTTCATAACATCACTCCTCAAAATCAGACTATATGCGACAACTTCATTATAGCAAAGAGAACAGGTCTTGTAAACCTTTTTATATGTCGGTTTTCTTCAGCAAAAAAGCCTCCCCTTTCGGTGAAAGGAGAGGCTTTGGGAGGTGCTTTAGCGTTCTTCGCGGAAGTAATTCGCGCCGAGGGCGGCGGGGAGTCCCGAACCGCCGCGTTTGTTGCGTATGGAGGAGATCACCAGCACAACGGCCGTGATGATGAAGGGCAATGCCTGATAGAGCTGTGTGGGGATGTGAGCCAGCCAGCCGAGAACCTCGGGGAAGGCGGCGGCAAGACTGCTGCCCGACACGCGGAGCGTGTTAAAGAAGCCGAACACGAAGGTGCCGACGATGGCCAACGCCGGATTCCAATTGGCAAAGATAACGAGCGCAACGGCGATCCAGCCGTAGCCGTTGATCCAGCATTCGCTGTTGAAGGAGCCCGTCATATTCAGGCCCATATAATAGCCGCCGATGCCCATAATGCCGCAACCGAGGCAGATGTGGAGGTATTTCATACGCTTGACGTTGATACCGACCGAATCCGCCGCACCGGGATTTTCGCCGACCGCGCGCAGGCGCAGACCGGGCTTGCTGTGCTTCAGGTACCACCACGCGGCAATCGCGATCGCAATGCCGAGGTAGATGAGGATGTTGTGGTTGAAGAAGCCGTGGCCGACAACGGGAATCTCCGACAGTCCGGGAATGGGAATGTCCGCAAAGCCGTTTTTGATGTTCTCATAATCGTTCATCATCGGCCACGCATCCGCCGCACGCAGGGTGCGGCCGAGGAAGAAGTAAACGCCGACGCCGAAGATACTCATCGTCAGACCGGTGATGTTCTGATTCGCCTGCAGCGACACCGTCAGTGCCGCAAACAGCAGGCCGCACAGGGCACTGGCGAGGAATGCGACCAGAATGCCGACGAGCAGGTTGTTGGTGAAACAGCCGACGATATACCCGAAGATGGCGCCGACCGCCATGGTACCCTCGACACCGAGGTTGAGGCTGCCTGATTTCTCGACGATGATCTCACCGACCGTGCCGTAGAGAAGGGGAATGTTAAAGACAAGGATGTTGTGAATAAAGGAGGTAATAACACCGAGCTTATCCATTGACTTTGCCTCCTTTCTTGGTGCGCGTGATCGCAAACCGTGTAAAGAAATCAGCGACAAGGACAAGGAACAGGATCGCGCCCTGCAGGATATCCGCAAAGTCCGCCGATACCTGGCCGAAGGAGGCGTTCGCTTCCGTACAGCCGCATCCGAGGATGCTGATCAGCGCCGAGGCCACAAAGATGATGGGGGTGCTGAGCTGGGCCAGCCACGCGACGATGATGCCTGTCCAACCGACGTCGTTGGTGATGGTGGTGGAGAGCACGCCTGTCGTGCCCACCTTGAAGGCGGCGGCCAGACCGATCAGTGCCGCCGAGAAGAACACGGTGCGAAGCACAATGCGGTTGACCTTCATACCGGCGTAGCGGGCGGTGTTGGCGCTGTCGCCGATGACACCGATCTCGTAGCCGTGCTTGGTGTATTTCAGATAGATATAGACCAGAGCGCCGATGATCAGCGTCAGGATCACGCAGATGTTCAGCTCAAACTTGCCGCCCGTCGGAATGGCGGGGAAGGCGGCAAACTCGGAAAAGTCCTTGAACACGGGACGGGTGGATTGCTCCTGTAAGAAGAAGTTCCAGTCGGCCTTCGTATCGGCGATAAAGGTGAGGATATACAGCGCCACGTAGTTGAGCATCAAGGTCATCAGTGTTTCGTTGGTGTTGAATTTCACCTTGAGCCAGGCGGCCAGCAGACCGTAAAGTCCCGCGAGCAGCATTGCCGCCAGGCACATCAGGATCAGCGTGATCCACATCGGTGTATACGGCCCGACCTGAAAGGCGACGGTCGCGGCACCGATAGCGCCCATAATGAACTGGCCTTCACCGCCGATATTCCAGAATTTCATCTTGAACGCCAGCGACAGCGCCACCGCTGTCAGAGCGAGCGGTACAAAGTCGTTGAGGTAGTTCATAAAGGTTTTGTAGCCGATGCGGTTTCCGACCGTACCCATCGTGAACATCTGATAGTAGTAGTCGAGCGGATTCACACCGATGGATATCAGGATGACAGCACCGATGAGCAGGGCGATGACGATGGCGGCAGCATAGAACACGATCTTCTGCCACAGCGGGCAATGATTACGCTTCGTGATCCGAAGTCCCATCCGTCTCGCCTCCTTTCGCGTCGGTAAAGAGGGTATCCTTGGCGACACCCGCAGGCTTGTTTTCGTACTTTTCGCTCAGGTCGAGCGCACCGGTCATCATCAGACCGAGCTCCTCTTTCGTGGTCTTATGTGCGTGAACGACGCCCATCAGCTTGCCGTGGCAAAGCACCAGGATCTTGTCACACAGCGACAGCATCACGTCGAGGTCCTCGCCGACAAACAGCACGCCGACACCGTTTTTCTTCTGCGTATTCAGAATGTTGTAGATCATATAGGACGAGTTGATGTCGAGACCGCGAACGGGGTAGGCGGTGATGATGACGTTGGGGCCCGCCTTGATCTCACGGCCGAGCAATACCTTCTGGACGTTGCCGCCCGACAGGCGACGCACCGGCGTTTCGGTGGAGGGGGTTACGACCTCGAGGTCCTTAATGACCTGCTCGGCCGCCGCGCGTCCGCTTTTACGGTCCACAAACGGGCCCTTGACCTCGCGGTAATTCTTCAGAAGCATGTTTTCGGTGATGGACATCGACGGGGCCAAGCCCATGCCGAGGCGGTCCTCGGGGATGAAGGACATCGAGATGCCCTTTTCGAGAATCGCCTTCGGAGTAAGACCGACGATGTTGTCACCCTTGTGGATCATCTGACCGCTCTTGATGGGACGGAGGCCGGCGATCGCTTCGCAAAGCTCCTTCTGTCCGCAACCCGCAATACCCGCTACACCGAGGATCTCGCCGCCGCGAATATAGAAGTTGACGTTGTCGATGGCCACGGCACCTTCATCGTTTTCGATGGTCAGATCGCGCACCTCAAGAAGCGGGCGTGTGGTTTCCACCTGCGGGCGGTCGATGTTCAGATCCACCTTGCGACCGACCATCCATTCGGTGAGCGCCTGCTCGTTTGTCGAAGCGGTGTCGACGGTGGTGATGTATTCGCCCTTGCGCAGAATGGCGACACGGTCGGAGATCTCGAGTACCTCGTTGAGCTTGTGGGTGATGATGATGATCGCGTGTCCTGCTTCCTTCATGGTGCGAAGCACGTCGAACAGCTTGCGGATCTCCTGCGCGGTCAGTACGGCGGTCGGCTCGTCGAGAATGAGGATCTTGGCACCGTAATAAAGCACCTTGACGATCTCCAGTGTCTGCTTTTCGGACACCGCCATATTGTAGACCTTTTTTTTCGGATCCAGCTCAAAGCCGAACTGGTTGGCGATCTGCTCGATATCGTCATAGCGGTTCTTTCTTAGTACAAAGCCCGCTTTTTCCTTGCCCATCCAGATGTTGTCGGCGGCCGAGAACACGTCCACCAGCTTGAAGTGCTGATGAACCATACCGATTCCGAGACGCTTGGCATCCTCGGGGGAATCAATGGACACAGGCTGACCGTTGACGAAAATTTCGCCGTCATCGGGCTTGTAGATACCCGACAGCATATTCATCAAGGTGGTTTTGCCCGAACCGTTTTCTCCCAGCAGTGCCAGAATTTCGCCGGGCTTGACGTTCAGGTTGACGTTATTGTTCGCCACGATGCTTCCGAAACGCTTGGTGATACCGCGCATTTCGATCGCGTACGACTCCGCCATGGTGATCCCTCCTCACAGTAGTGGTGGCTTTCAGATCAAAAGACAAACGGTAACAAAAGACGGTTATCGACTGTCGTTTGATCTGAAAAAGTGCCCGGGCCGGTCGGAACTGAGTTGCCGGCCGGCCCGGGGAGACTTTTTTTACTTACGCTTCGGTGACACCCGCGACAAAGTAGTTCATGGTGCCGGTGATGACGCTGTCTTCAACAGAAGCGCCGCCCGCGGCCACGATCACGTTGCCGTTGTTATCCACAAGGTCAGCATCCGCCTTGGTGACGGTGCCGTCCGCCGCGATGGAGAGCTTCACGCCCGAGAAGACGTCCCACTCGCCGCTCACGATCAGCTCGCGGACAGCCGCGATCGCCGTATCGGTGTTGGGAGCGCAGTTCTCGCTCAGCGGGGACACATCGACGAAGTTCTCCTTCAGGCCGCCGTAGTACGCGGACGAGCCCATAGTGGCAACGAACTTATCCGCCGTGCCGCAATCCATAGCCGCCTGCATAGCGGTCGAATAGTAGACATCCCAGTTCCAGATCGCCGCGGTCAGGTGAGCCTTCGGCGCGTCACCGGTCATATCGGAGTTGTAGCCGCAGCCGAACTTGCCGGCTTTTTCTGCCGCGATCTGCGGCTGAGCGGAGTCGCAGTGCTGTGCGATGACACCGCAATCGAAGGAATCGATCAGCTCGGTGGCAAACGCCGACTCGTTGACCTCATCCGCCCAGTTGCCGAGCTTCTTGACGAAGACCTTCGCCTCGGGGTTAACCGCCTGTACGCCGAGCGCAAAGCCGTTGATGCCCGACGCGGTCTCCGCGTATTCGGTGCCGTAAGCCGCCACGTAGCCGACGTTGTTGTTGCCGGTCTCGAGCGTCTTCAGACCGGCTGCGATACCCGACAGGTAGCGCGCCTGATAGGCACGGCCGAAGTAGTTGTTGAAGTTGGTCTCATTGGACTTGTAGCCGGTCGCGTGCGAGAAGATGACGTCGGGATACTCCGCAGCCGCCTCTTCGAGCGCATCGATGTAGCCGAACGAGATGCCGAAGATGATATCGACGTCCTTGCCGACCAGCGTGTCAACCGCCGCCAGGACCTGCTCTTTGTCCTCGGGGACTTCGTCCACGATGAAGAGCTGGGTGTCCGCGTTCAGGCCAAGCTGATCCATAGCGGTGGTGATACCGTTGTGGTGAGCAAAGGTGTAGCCCGCGGTGTCGTTCTTGCTGTTGATGTAGATGGCGCCGACTTTGAAGTCCGCCTTCGCGTCATCCGCGGGGACACCCGAGGGGTTGTCCGAAGGCGTTTCGCCGCCGCAGCTGACAAAGCACATCAGCATCATGCAGGCAAGAAGCATAGCAATGATCTTTTTCATAGTGCATTCCTCCTAAATGGTTTGAGCGAGAAAAACTCGCTATACATACTCATTTTACAAAATTGTAATGAAAAATACAATATCTTTTTGAAAAAAGTTTGAGAAAACGGAAAAAAGCTCGCCGACCGTCGAAAAAGTGAAAACGGCTGAAGCATGCTTCAGCCGTTTTTCGTTCATTTGGAGAGCATAACCTTGTCGCTTGTAAATTGACTTCCGCTGGAAGCTTCGAACATCCGCAGAAGCTGCTCGATGGTCAGCTGCTTTTTTTCTTCGCCTCGAACATCCACCACGATCTGTCCTTCGTGCATCATGATCAGGCGATTACCGACGCGGATCGCATCCGCCATATTGTGAGTGATCATCACGGTCATCAGGTTGTTTTTCGCCACAATTTCCTCGGTGATATCCAGCACTTTTTTAGCGGTTTTCGGATCAAGAGCCGCCGTGTGCTCATCTAAAAGCAACAGCTTCGGCTTGCTCAAGGTTGCCATCAGCAGGGTGAGCGCCTGACGCTGACCGCCCGACAGAAGACCGACCTTCGCCGTGAGACGATCCTCGAGGCCCAGATCGAGCACCTTCAGAAGCTCCTTGTATTCTTTGCGCTCCTTGGCGGTGATGCCGGGACGGAGCAGACGGCATTTACCGCGGCGGGCGGCGAGGGCGAGGTTTTCTTCGATCTGCATATCGGGAGCGGTACCTGTCATCGGATCCTGGAACACACGCCCAAGGTAACGGGCACGCTTGAATTCCGGGAGACGGGTAACATCCGTACCGTCGATCACGATGCTGCCGCAATCCACGGGGTATACTCCCGCAATCATATTCAGCATCGTGGATTTTCCTGCGCCGTTACCGCCGATCACCGTCACAAAATCGCCCTCGTCCAGATGGAGGTTGATGCCGCACAGAGCCTTCTTTTCGTTGATCGTACCGGGGTTGAAGGTCTTTTCCACGTTGATAATGTCAAGCATGGGCCTTTCCTCCTTTCGGACGGCGCATATGCGTCTCTTTGTATTGCCGCTTCCAATAGGGAACGGCGAGGAAGATCGCCACGATCGCGGCGGACAGCAGCTTCAGAAGGTTGGCATCCAGTCCCATCGTAATGACCGCCTGAATGACAATGTAGTAAATAACCGAGCCGCACGTGACCGCTACCAGACGGAGAGCAAAATTCTTGAAGATCTTGCCGAGCAACGCTTCGCCGATAATGACAGCAGCCAGACCGATCACGATGGCGCCCTGTCCCATTTTAACGTCCGCAAAGCCTTGGTACTGCGCAAGGAAGGCACCCGACAGGGCGACAAGACCGTTTGAGAGCATAATACCGAGGACCTTGTTGAAATTGGTGTTGATGCCCTGTGCGCGGCTCATGCGCAGATTGGAGCCGGTCGCACGGATGGCACAGCCCATTTCGGTGCCGAAGAACCAGTAAAGCACCGCGATCAGAACAGCCAACACGATCCCGACCGTGATCAGCGGGTTGTGGAATGCGAATTCCTTAACCCAGCGCAGAGACACGAGAAGATCGGTTTGATTGACGTTGATGGATTGGTTTGCCTTGCCCATGATCTTCAGGTTGACGGAATAGAGCGACAGCTGGGTAAGAATACCGGCGAGGATCGGCGGGATGCCCATAAACGTATGAAGCAGTCCTGTGGCGGCGCCTGCCAGCAAGCCCGCTATAAAGGCGATCAGCATTGCAAGCCACAGATTACAGCCGTTGAGGATCAGCACAACGGCAACCGCCCCGCCCGTAGCAAACGAACCGTCGACCGTCAGGTCGGCGATGTCGAGAATGCGATAGGTGAGGTAGACACCGATCGCCATAATACCCCATATGAGTCCCTGCGAGATCGAACCCGGCAGGGCTCCGAGGAGTTGACCGAAAATTTCCATAATTCTTCACCTGTTTATCTGATAATAAGGAAACAGCCGGAGAGAAGACCGTCTCCTCTCCGGCTGAAAATCCGAACGGTTTATTCGGCTTCGATCGCCACATAGCCTTCCAGCGGCGTAATTCCCAGCGCTTCACAGTTTTGCGTATTGTATTTGGGCGTTTGCTTCTCGGCGTACTCGATGGGCATCGTGGAGATGTCCGCGCCGTCTCTCAGAATCTTGACCGCCATTTTACCGGTGGTGTAGCCGAGGTCGTAGTAGCTGATCGACAGAGTGGCAATACCGCAACCCGAGCAGATGCCTTCTTCACCGGCGATGACGGGAATCTTCTTAGGCTCGCAGATGTTGTCGATGATACCCGTGTTTTCCGCGACGGTGTTGTCGGTCGGCACATAGATCACATCGCTGTTGTCGGCGGCCGTGGTGCAGATCTGCGCCAGGTCGTTGGAATCGGTGAACGGATACAGCGTGGCTTCAAGGCCTTTCTTTTCCAGCTCCGCCTTCACAACGTCCACCTGATATTGGCTGTTGGCTTCCTTGGAGCAATAGAGCAGGCCGACCTTATTTGCCTCGGGGCACCATTCGGTGATCATCGCGGCTTGCAGATCGAGGGGCGCGAGATCCGATGTACCCGAAATATTGCCGCCGACCGTGCCGTTGAAATCCTTCAGCTCCAGTGCCACGCCGTATTCCGTGACGGAGGTGCCGAGGATCGGAATATCTCCCGTAGCGGCGGCCGCCGACTGAAGCGCGGGAGTCGCATTCGCCATGATCAGATCGACGTTGTTGGACACGAACTGGTTGGCGATCGTCGAGCAGGTTGCGGGATCCCCCTGGCCGTTTTGAACGTCAAATTCCACGTTTTCGGCACCGAGCTCGTCAATGACGGCCTGCTTGAAGCCTTCGGTGGCGGCGTCGAGAGCCACGTGCTCCATCAGCTGGCAGATACCGATGGTATACTTGCCGTCCGATTGCGTGTCACCGCAGGACGTAAAGGATACCAGACTTGCGGCGCAGAGCGCTACGGCAAGCAGAACAGACAGTACTTTTTTCATAGTTACAATCTCCTTTTGTTGCAGGGTGATTTTCACCTTGCATTTTGCTGTGGTTCATTATATAATATCCCTGGCTATCGGTCAAACGAATGGTTTTGATCTTTAGTATTGATAATTTCGATGGAAGAAGGGTAAGGTATGGAATGGCGCAACCTGGTCACGTTTATGCAGGTGACGGAGCTCGGGAGCTTCACGAAAGCCGCCGAACAGCTCGGGTATTCGCAATCGACCGTGTCGTTTCAGATCAAACAGCTTGAGGAGGAGCTGGGGTGCCTGCTGTTTGAGCGGATCAATCATACGGTGGTGCTGACCGAGCGCGGTCATGAGTTGATCGCTTATGCGCATCAGGTGCGCACGCTGACGGAGGAATTCAAGGAACGCCTCGAAGGGGAAGCTGAGCTCAACGGACACATTCACGTCGTGTCGCCCGATTCGGTGTGTGAAGAGATGATCAACGCGCATTACATGGATTTCCACGAACGCTATCCTGCGATATCGATCCGCTTTACGACGGGCGACTCGGCACTGATGCTGGATATGCTGGATCATAACGAGGCGGATGTCATCATCACACTGGATACGCATTTTTACAATAAAGATTATATTATTGCCAAAGAGGAGCGGCTTCCGATGCATTTTGTGACCGGTGTCGGCTCCCCGTATGCCGACCGTAAGGGGCTGTCGATCCGTGATATTCTTCACGAGCCGTTTGTCCTGACGGAGTACGGACAGGGCTATCGACGGGTATTTGACAGAGAGCTTGCAAAGCATTCGTTGGAGATCACGCCCGTGCTGGAGATCGGACGCACCGATATGATCACCTCGCTTCTGGCACAGAGCAACATGATCTCGTACCTGCCCGATTTTGTGACGAAACCGCTCGTGGAGGAAGGCAAGCTGTGCTATCTGGATGTGAACGATTTGAATATTGATATATGGAAACAACTGATTTACCATAAAAACAAGTGGATGTCCAAGAGCCTTAAGGCGTTTATCGCGTATGTTAAGGAAGCGGAATTTTCGAACTGACAAACAAAACCCGCGCAAGAACATTGCGCGGGTTTTACTGTATGGTGTTATCGGTTTTCGGCCAGACGTTGCTTTTCTTCCTCGATCAGCTTGTGGATCCAGCCGTTCTCCGAAGGTTTGAGTGATTCTTCACCGACTACCGATTCGTCGGCAAAGCTGTCGAATTGCAGTTGCTTGGTCTTTAACAGTTCCAGAATGCGTTCATCGACGGTGTCGTCCGCCAACAGGCGGTAGACGAGCACATCCCGTACCTGTCCCATACGGTAGGCGCGGGCGATGGCCTGATGTTCGATAGACGGCTTGATCTGCGGCTCGCAAAAGATGATGACACTGGCACTTTGAATGTTCAGTCCCGTGCCGCCTGCTTGTACCTGACTCACAAGAACGGCGCCGTCCTCGGCTTCGCCGAAGGCATCGACGATCTCCTGCCGCCGCGAGGGGGAGATATCGCCTGTGATCGGCTCCATACAACGGTCGCCGAGAAGTGACGTGACCTTTTGAAGGGTGGAGCGGAAGAAGGAGAAGACGATCACCTTGCGGTGTTGCTCCTTGGCCTGCTCGCACAGCTCCAGCAGGCGGTTGGCTTTGGAGGACAGGCGGAGGTCGTCGACCTGCCAGGACACCTGGCGGATCGCCATAAAGTTGTCTGACATCACCGCGTCTTTATAGTCTTGCTTCTCCTGCGTGCCGAGGTCGCACCACTGCTCCTTTTCGGTCAGCTCGGGCAATTCCTTAAGCACGTTATCGCGTGTACGACGCAGGTAGACAGGGGCGAGCTGTAAGCGGAATTGTTCGGCCGTTGAGAGGAACTTGACCGCTTCCAGCTCGGCGGCGACCGACGGCTGTAAACAGCTCACAAGGAAGCACATTTCTTCCACGCGGTTTTCCAGCGGCGTTCCCGACATAAACAGCACACAGTCGGTACGGTTGAGAAGAGAGAGCAACGCTTTTGTGCGTTTGGTGTCGGGGTTTTTGACATAGTGGGCTTCGTCGGTCACAACCATAGATATTTTAAACTTCTCGGGGAGGGAAAACCGATTGACGGATTCATACGTAGTGACCGCCACACCGCCGTTTTGGCGCCAGTGGAGCAAGCCGGCCTCGTCGTTGCCGTGTACCTTTGTTACATCAAGGTCGCTGAATTTCCGTATTTCGCGGCACCAGTTGATCAGCACGCCGGCGGGGCACACCACCATAAAGTGGCTTTTGCCTTCGGCGGCCAGCGCCACCATCGCGGCAATGGCCTGAATGGTTTTTCCGAGGCCCATTTCATCACCGAGCAGGCATTTCTTTTGATGAACAATGTATTTCGTGCCGAAGAGCTGATAACTGCGAAGTGTAGCCTTCAGTCCGTTGAGGTTGAGCGGTTGCGCTTCGATCTCCGCGGCCAGCTGAGCGGGCAGACCGCCGACGGTGTCCTGCTTTTCCCATTGAAGCCCGAGGGACTCCAGCTCCGTATAGTACGATGGTGCGTTGGCGGCATAATCCGCCCAATATATATCAGGCGAGGCGTTTTCCATCGCCTCCCAGGCGTCAAGGCCATGCCCGAAGTCACCCTCCAGCCTTGCGCGCAGGCTGTCGACGTTTCGCAGGATATCCTGCTTGCCTGCGGCGGAACGGAACAGCCAGGTAAAGCCGTTTGCCGCCTTTTTGGCGACCGACAGCTCCTTCTGCAACGTCTTGTGGTGAGCGCTGTAGAGCGCCTTTGCCTGTTCCCGCAGAGGCTTGGCATGGATGCGGATATAAAGCGCCTTGATCAGGGCTTCGTCTGCTTCTTTCGGGTTTTCGATCTGAATGCGGATGCGGATGGTCTCTTTGGTGTTATCGATGATTTGCTTTATGGTGTCGAGGATCTTGCGTGCCGATTGCTCGCCGAGCCCGTCGATCGCACACAACTGCTGAAAACCGACCTGCGACAGCTGCCATATCGTCTGAATGCCATGGTCGCGGAGCAGTCCGACGCGAAGTCCGAGCTTGCCGCGATTGATATGTTCGACCTCCATCTGCTCCAGCGCCGAACGCATGCGGTCGTCGTACAGAGCCTGCGCGGCCTGCTGTGCCGCCTTGCGCTGAGCCGTGTCGGTGTTTTGAAGGGTGTGAAGTGCCGCATCAATACGGGTAGCTTCTGCGATCATGGCTTTCACGTCGGCCGAGGCGGGACGGGAAGTGGTTTCGGGTTTCAAGGGGGAGTACCTCCTTATTTACGGTTTTTTGACGGAATACGGATTTTTGTTTTCCTTCGGCGGATCCTTTTCGGCACTGCAGCCGGCCGCCCAATCGAAGAACCACATAGTGATCCATACGCGCAGGATCCAGTAGATCAGTCCGCCGATAAACCACCATACGGAGATCCCGCACCACAAGTGAAGTGCCAAAAGGATCCAGGCGGGAATGCTGTGACGGGCGTTCAGGACGAGATTGATAAACAGGTTGAACAGAAAGCGCCCGATGCGTTTCATAAGTTCACTCCTCAGGCCCAGGGATCGGCAGATTTCGGTTCGCGGATACCGAGAAGCAAAAACTGATCCCACAGCCACCACGTGCCGTCTCCTTTTCGGCGCAGAACAATTTCGCGGGGACTGTCCGCACCGCCGCTTTGGATATGCAGCTTTTTATAACCGTCGCTTGCATCGGCGTAAGGTCCGGCCGTAATTGTCAACGAGAACGGTACGGACGGGGTATAATCGTTATTGGGGACGGCACCTGCAAAATAGGAGAAGGGAATATGATGTCCTTCGCGGAATCGGTCATTCAGAAAGGAGATATCGTGCGCGTTGAGCGGACGGGGACCGCGAAGCCAGTTGAGCATCTCGGCACCGACGGTTTTGTCGGCGGCATAGACGCAGAGTGCACATACGGTCAGAGCGGCGGTTTGAAAGGGACTTGTCAGCGCCGCTTCGGGTAACGCCTGCAGCTCCCGAAGGCTTTCGGGCAGAGCGGTAAAGGTAAAGGTCTGACTCGCTTCGGAGAAGGAAGCCGCCTTTACAGGCTCGACACCTTGCTTTAGATGATCGAAAATGGACATAAGAGAAACCTCCTTACAGTTTATTACGGATGATGCTGTCTTCATTTTACACTATTTTTTTTAAAAAGTCCCCACCTTTTTCGCAAAAAAGGGTGGGAAGAAGAAAAAAGTTTCTTCT
>JAFQMR010000038.1 GCA_017396175.1 Clostridia bacterium | reverse complement strand
CAGCTTTTTGCCTTACCGAGGCCGAATACATTCTGCTTGCTGTCAAACTTGATGCGGTAGGGCTTCTTGTCGTAGCCCATCGTCGAGTTGCCGCGCAGCTTGATGCCGCCCGTCACCGCATACAGATCCTCGCCGCCGTACACCTCGGCACCGAGTACGGTGATCGCCATATCGACATAATCCACCTTATCGGGGATCGCCGCCCCGTCGGTATCGATCAGCACGACGGGGATGCCGTTCGATTCCTCGGTGACCGTCACCTGATATTCGGCGCGGGTGTCGCCGCTGTAGACGATCAGCTCGTTTTCGGCGAGCAGCGTGACGGCAACGCCTTGCGTAAGCACTTGCCCGTTGAATTCCGCACGGTCGCCTTCGTAGGCAAAGGCGGGGATCACCGCTTGCCCGACAAGGCGCGGGTGATCCTTCGCGGTTTCCAGCACACGGCCGTCGCACAGGCTGTTGAATTCCACATCCCACAGGAGCCAGGGGTTGTCCGCCTGCGTAAAGCAAAGCGACAGAAGCTGACAGCCGTCCTTGCCGACGTACACCGTGTACGGATCAAAGGCGGCGGCACTCACCGAAAACAGGGAGCACAGCAGGATGATCACGGATATCAGTGAAATGGCTTTTTTCATAACGTCCTCCTTCTCGACGCGTCTGCGTCGGACATCTCTTTCATCTTATCACAAACGAGGTGACCGAGGGAAGTGACAAAGTGACCGAGAATCGTCCATATTGATTATGCAACCTGCCTATTTAATACAATATTATTGTGAAGAATATGTGAAAAAGGTTGAAAAGCATAAGGAATACTGGTCGCGCGGTAGATTTTGTGCTATACTGCGCGTGAAGGCAGAAGGGAGGGGATACGATGGAACAGCAGAAGCTTGACCGCATCAATGAGCTGGCAAAAAAAGCGAAGACGGAAGGTCTCACACCTGACGAGGAGAAGGAGCGGGCCTCACTCCGTGCCGAATATATCGCGGCCTACCGCGAATCCCTGCGCAGTCAGTTGGACGGGCTGAAGATTCAGTCTCCCGACGGCACGGTGACACCGCTTCGTAAAAAACCGACAACCGGCACGCCGTCCTGAGCGGAAATTTCTTCAATAATTCTGTAAGAGAATGATTGACAAATCCTGTCGGTAAGAGTAAAATGGCAATAAGTTATTTTTTTCACAGCCCTTGAAAACGGGCTGAAAATGAACAGTTTGGAGGAAATGACAATGGCAAGAGTGTACAATTTTTCCGCGGGCCCTTCGATGCTCCCCGAGAGCGTGCTTGCGAAAGCGGCGGCCGAAATGATGGATTATGAGGGTAGCGGTCAGTCGGTTATGGAGATGTCCCACCGCTCGAAGGTGTATCAGGGCATCATCGACGGTTGCGAGGCTCTTCTGCGTGAAGTGATGAACATCCCCGATAACTATAAAGTGCTGTTCCTGCAGGGCGGTGCGTCGTCGCAGTTTACGATGGTGCCGATGAACCTGATGACGGGCAGCGGCAAAGCCGACTACGTTCTGACCGGCCAATGGGCGACCAAGGCGCAGAAGGAAGCGGCGCGTTACGGCCAGGCGAATATCGTGGCATCCTCGAAGGATAAGACCTTCTCCTATATTCCGAAGCTCGATCCCGATACCTTCACGAAGGACGCGGATTACTTCCACATCTGCATGAACAACACCATCTACGGTACGGTGTATCATGAGCTCCCCGAGACGGGCGATGTGCCGCTCGTGGCGGATATCAGCTCCTGCATCCTGTCCGCGCCGATCGATGTGTCCAAGTTCGGCCTGCTGTACGCGGGTGCGCAGAAGAATATGGCTCCTGCCGGTCTGACGGTGGTCATCGTCCGTGAGGATCTGATCGGCAAGGCGATGGATATCACCCCGACGATGTTCAACTATCAGACGCACGCCGACAACGGCTCGATGTTCAACACCCCGCCCTGCTATACCATCTATATGGCGAAGCTGGTGCTCGAGTGGGTGAAGAACGAGATCGGCGGTCTGGACAAGATGCTCGTCCGCAATCAGAAGAAGGCGGAGCTGCTCTATAACTTCCTCGACGCGTCGACGATGTTCAGCGGCACCGTGGTGCCCGAGGACCGTTCGCTGATGAACGTGCCCTTCATCACCGGCAACGAGGAGCTTGACGCGAAGTTCGTCAAGGAAGCGACGGCGGCGGGCTTTGTCAACCTGAAGGGCCACCGCTCGGTCGGCGGTATGCGCGCCTCCATCTACAATGCGATGCCCTATGAAGGCGTTGAAAAGCTGGTTGCGTTTATGAAAGAATTCGAAGCCAACAACGGCTGAGTTTCCGTTTGGGAGGTCACGTAAGTTATGAATATTCTGACTCTGAATAAGATCGCGGCGTGCGGCACCGATCGCCTCGGCGCGAATTACAACGTCGGCGACGCGGTCGCCGAGCCGCAGGGCATTATGGTGCGCTCGGCTTCGATGCACGATATGGAGATGCCCGCGTCCCTGCTCGCCATTGCGCGTGCGGGTGCCGGCACCAACAACATCCCCTGCGACAAGTGCGCCGAGGAGGGCATCGTGGTGTTCAACACCCCCGGTGCCAACGCGAACGCGGTGAAGGAGCTTGTGCTCGCCGGTCTGTTCCTTGCGTCCCGTAAGATCGTCCCCGCCATTGAGTGGGCGAAGACGCTGAAGGGCGAGGGCGATGCGGTCGGCAAGCTCGTCGAAAAAGGCAAGTCGGCGTTTGCCGGCCCCGAAATTATGGGCAAGACGCTCGGCGTGATCGGCCTCGGTGCGATCGGCCGTCTCGTCGCGAATGCGGCGGAAGCGCTCGGCATGAAGGTGATGGGTTACGATCCGTTCCTGTCGGTCGACGCGGCGTGGGGCCTTTCCAGCTCCGTCATCCACGCGAAGACGGTGGAGGAGATCTACGCAAACTGCGATTATATCACGGTGCACGTGCCGCTGATGGCGGATACCAAGGGCTCGATCAACGCGGCGGCCTTCGCGCAGATGAAGGACGGCGTCCGTATCCTGAACTTCTCGCGTGATGCGCTCGTCAACAGCGCGGATATGCTCGCGGCTCTCGAGAGCGGCAAGGTCGCTTGCTACGTCGTGGACTTCCCGACCGAGGAGATGCTCGGCGTGGAGAACGTCGTTGCGATCCCGCACCTCGGTGCATCGACGCCCGAAAGCGAAGACAACTGCGCGATGATGGCGGCCGATGAGCTGAAGAATTATCTGGAGAACGGTAACATCGTCAACTCCGTGAACTATCCGACGCTGGTCGCTTCCCGCACGGGCGATACCCGTGTGTGCGTCCTGCATAAGAACATCCCGAACGTGCTGACGACCATTTCGGCGGCGGTGTCGGAGCAGGGCCTCAACATCGAGGGTATGAACAATGCGTCGAAGAAGGATTACGCGTATACGATCATGGACGTGACGGGCGATGTGTCCGACGACAGCCTGCAAAAGATCGCGGCGGTCGAAGGCGTCATCCGCGTGCGCAAGATCTGATGCTCTGAAGCGTTATATTCAAAAGAGGTAAGAGCCCCGGCTCTTACCTCTTTTTACCGCGTATATTATAAGGAAGAAGAGATCAATATGAAAGAGTCCCGCTCCAAGCGGTTTTGGGACGGCTTTCGCTACGGCGCTCCGATTATGCTCGGCTATGCTCCCGTGTCCTTTGCGTTTGCGGTGGGGGCGGTCGGAAGCGGCCTGCCGTGGTGGGTTGTTATTCTCATTTCTATGACCAACTTTACGTCGGCGGGTCAACAGGCGGGTGCCGGTCTGATGGTGGCCAACAGCGCGTGGTACGAGATCGGCGCGACGGTGTTTGTGGTGAACATCCGTTATATGCTGATGTCGCTGTCGCTGTCCCAGCGGATGCTGCAGCTGCCGCTTACGAAGAAGCTGCTTCTCGCCAACGGTGTTACCGACGAGATCTATTACCTCGCGATGAAAAAGGACGGGCTGACGGGCTGGTTTTTTGCGGGACTGTCGGCGGGGCCGTATCTCGGCTGGGTAGGCGGTACGGTGCTCGGTGCGCTGGCAGGAGCGATCCTGCCTGCGTCGATCGCGTCGGCGCTCGGCATCGCTCTGTACGCGATGTTTATCGCCATCGTGGTGCCCGAGATCAAGAAATCGCATCCCGCGCTGTTCGTCTGTATGACGGCGATCGCGCTGTCGGTGATGCTGGCGTACCTCCCGGGACTGTCGCTGATCCCCTCGTCGTGGAGTCTCATTATTGCGGCGGTCGGTGCGGCGGCACTCGGTGCGTGGCTGTTTCCGATGGACGGAGAGGAGGCGGCAGTGTGACGGTGTATTATTTGCTGATGGTGCTGGTGATGGCGGTCGTCACCTACATCCCGCGTGCGTTTCCGCTGGCGCTTTGCCGCAAGCCGATCAAGAGTCGGTTTGTGCGTTCGTTCCTCGAGTATATGCCGATCGCCGTGCTGGCGGCGATGACCTTTCCCGCTATTTTTACGTCGACCGCGTCGGTGCTGTCGGCAAGCATCGGTATGGTGGTAGCGCTTGTGTTTTCCTACCTCGGCTTCAATCTGCTTCCCGTCGCGCTTCTGTCCTCGGCGGCGGTTTTTATCACCGAGTTCGTACAGTTCGGCTGGCATTTTTAAAGATCAAAAAACGCCTCGGCTCAAAAGAACCGAGGCGTTTTTTCACGTATCTTACTTGCAGTTCGAAAGGATGATCTTCGTCAGCTCGACGGGATCGACGATCTTGCCGTCCTTGTAGACGCGCATATTGCCCGAAGCAATTTCGTCGATAAGGATGACCTCGTCGTTGTTGTAGCCGAATTCGAACTTGATGTCCCACAGATCAAGGCCCATCGTCTTGAGGTCGTCCGCGACGATCTTGGTGATCTTGAGGGTTTGCTCCTTCATGCTCTCGAACATCGCGGGGCTCATCACGCCCAGCGCCGCCAGACCTTCGCCCGTGACGAGCGGATCGCCCTTTTCGTCGTTCTTGAAGGTGCATTCGACATAGCCGCCCTCAAGGACGGTGCCGTCCGCAATGTATTCGCCGTAGCGGCGGATAAAGCTGCCCGTGGCAACCAGACGGCAGATGACCTCAAGGCCGTGACCGAACACGGTCGCGGGGAGGACTTCCATCGTGGCGTTCTCAATGTCCGCGCCGACATAGTGCGTCTTGATGCCCGCCGCCTTCAGAAGCTCAAAATAGTGGATGGAGGTTTCGAGGTTCGCCTTGCCGATGCCCTCGATGGTCAGGCCGACCGCGTTCTCGCCGGGATCAAACACGCCGTCCTTGCCGGTGCAATCGTCCTTGAACTTGAGCATCACGTTACCGTTGTCAAGCTCGTAAACGTCCTTGGTTTTGCCTTCGTACAGTTTTTTCATAACGGTTATTCCCCTTTTTAAAAGAATGGGTAAAAATCAACGATATTATTTTATCACACTTTTTCGCGGAGTACAATTACCAATTTCAAAAAAGTTCGGCAGATTTCCGAGGGAAGTTTTGTATACCGCGACGATTTTTTCGGCGAACGGGAGCAGATCCCCGCAGTCACCGTTTTACATTTTGAACGATTTCTCGCCAAATTGCACGAAAATCCCTGTTTCGGGCGGGATTTCAATGAAAAAAACAAGAGGAATCACGGGAAAAAGCATTGCCAAACTATTGCATAAATTACCAGAAAATGGTAAAATCTGCTTGTAGAAAACCAAGACACCACAACGAAATAACGGAGGTAATCAAGAATGGACAAGCAGATCAAGGTGTTGCTCGCGGACAACAGCGAGCAATTCGGCAAACCCTGTGCACAGGTGATGAATTCCAAGGGGCTTCAGGTACAGCTTCATCCGAAGGACGGACGACAGCTGCTCGACACGATCCTGAGGGAATCTCCCGATGTGGTCATTATGGATGTGTTTTTACCGCGGCTGGATGCCATCGGCGTAATGCGGGAGGTGATCAGCCGCCGTAAGCAGGAGCGCCCGCATTTTATGGTGATGTCGGGCTTTGACAACGCCGACCTCGAATACGAGGCGATGAAGGCGGGAGCGGAGTATTACTTTTTAAAGCCGTTTGACGCCGCCGATATGGCGGAGCGCATTATCAGTCTTTGCCGTAAGAAGTCGGCGGAGATCACCCGTATCGACCGTATGCAGGCGGGCGGGGGAGCGCTCGAGATCCGTGTCACCGATATTATTCATCAGATCGGCGTCCCTGCGCATATCAAAGGCTATCAGTACCTGCGCGATGCGATCCTGATGGCGATCGAGGATGAAAGCATCATCAACGCCGTCACAAAGCGCCTCTATCCCGCCGTTGCGAAGAAGCATACGACCACCTCCTCCCGTGTGGAGCGCGCCATCCGTCACGCCATCGAGGTGGCGTGGGACAGAGGGGACGTGGATGTGCTGAATTCCTACTTCGGGTATACGATCCATAACGGCCGTGGTAAGCCGACCAACAGCGAATTTATCGCGATGATCTCCGACAAATTCCGTCTGCAACTGAAGATATCGTAAAAAACACCCCCGACAACCGTGTCGGGGGTGTTTTACCATACTTACAGCGAGGCGATGATGCCTTGGAGCATATCGCGGGCCATTTCAACGTCCTTGACCTGTTGATCGCCTTCGATCTCACGCTCGATGGTGATGCAGCCGTCGTAGCCAAGCTCATAGAGGCCCTTGATCAGCGCGGGGAAATCCACCTTGCCTTGGCCCATCGGCGTTTCGTCGCCGAGAGCACGGCCGCTGGTCGGGTACTTGCCGTCCTTGCCGTGGACACCGCGGACATACTTGCCGAACACGTCGAGCGCATCGACGGGGTTGCCCATACCGTAGAGGATGAGGTTGGCGGGATCGAGGTTCACGCCGAGGTTGTCAAGGCCCACATCCTCGAAGAGGCGCAGGAGGGTGACGGGCGTTTCCTGACCGGTCTCAAACAGCAGGTACTGATCATTGCGCTTGAGGTACGCCGCAAGGCTCGTCACAGCGGCAACAAAGCCGGGGTAGCGTGCGTCGTAAGGATTGGACGGGATGTAGCCCATATGGGTGACGATGTCGGTGACGCCGATCTTCTTCGCAAAATCCGCGCCTTGCATCAGGTTCTTCATACGGGCATAGCGGTAGGGTTCGGGAACGAGACCGAGCGTCTCCTGACCGCCGTAGAAGTTCCATTCCACGGGACCTTCCCAGCCGCACCACAGCGCGGTGACGGTGACACCGTATTCCTTGCAGGCGGCGAGCACTTCCTCCGCACGCTCATCGGTGCGTTGCGACTGATCCCAGCTCATCAGCTGGCAGTGATGCAGACCGAGGTCCACGAGATTCTTGAATTTCGGGGCAATGGGCAGAGAGTCAAACGATACACAGGTGCCGATAGTCATCATAACGAACTCCATCCTTTCTGTCCGCGTGAAAATACGCGGCTTTCTAGGGGTATTATAGCGAATACAGAGGGAAAAAGCAAGGGATAGTGCGCGTTTTTTGAAAAATACGAAAAGGGATTCCTTTTCTGAAAATAGTATGGTATACTAATACTATCTTTATGTTTACGGGAGGTATGGCTATGACGCCTGCTTGCTATACAGTGGCAGACGGTGTGACGTTTCTGTCGATCAAGGATGATCGCTTCACGACGGCACGCATTACGGTGAACCTGTATGCGCCGCTTTGTGAGGAAACGGCGGGCACCTACGCGATGCTGCCCTTTATGCTCCGTCGCGGCAGTCGCCGCTTTGCGGATACGACGGCGTTCCACCGCGCGCTTGACCGCTTGTACGGTGCGGTGATCGACGGCAGTGTGTCCGCGTCGGGGGAGACGCAGATCCTGACCATGTCGATGTCCTGCATCGATGACCGCTTTGCGCTTCAAAACGAAGAGGTGGCGGCGTCCTGTGCGTCGCTTCTGCTGGAGACGCTTTTTGATCCGCCGCTGGAGAACGGCGTATTCCGTTCGGAGGATCTCGAGGAGGAGCGTCGGTGCACACTCGAAAGCATTGCCGCGCAGATCAACGATAAACGCTCGTATGCGGCGATCCGTTGCAAGGAGATCATGTGTGAAGGCGAGCCGTACGCCGTTTCGAAATACGGTACGGAGGAGCGCGTCAAGGCGGTTACCGCCGAGAGCCTGACCGATGCGTGGAAGGCGCTTCTCAAGGCTGCGCCGATGCGCATTATTTATCAGGGCAGCGGCAACGGTGAGGCGGTGCGGGAGGCGTTTGCAAAACGCCTTGCGGATCGCGCGGTGCAGGAGCTGCCGCCCGTTACCCTGAAAGCGGCCCGTGAGCCTGCGGTGCGTAATACCGAAACAATGGATGTCAATCAGTGTCAGCTGGTGATGGGATTGCGCACGGAGATCGCAGGGGAGCATCCGCTCGGCGATGCGATGCGCCTGGCGTGTGCACTGCTCGGCGGTACGCCGCATTCGCTTCTTTTTATGAATGTGCGCGAAAAGCACAGCCTGTGCTATTACTGTGCGGCACGCTATTACCGTCAGAAGGGCGTGCTGATGATCGACAGCGGCGTCGAGGAGGCCTCTCTGCAAAAGGCGGAGGAGGAGATCCTGCGTCAGCTGGAGGATCTGAAGAACGATCGCTTTACGGACGAAGACCTTGAGCATGCGCGACTGAGTATTCTGGATTCGCTGATGGGTGCCGATGACTCTGCCGCACAGACGGCGGCCTGGTACGGTGCGGAAGGCCCCTATGAATTCCGCACGCCCGCCGAGGTGGCGGACGGTATCCGTAAGGTGACGCGGGATGAGGTGCTTGCGGCGGCGAACACCGTGATGCTCGATACGGTGTACTCGTTGATCCCTGAGAAAAAGGAGGGGGCGCAATGAAGGAACAGACCTTTACGCTGATCACGGGCGAGCAGGTGCATCGCCTGGAGCATCCGTCGGGACTGACGATGCTGGTGTATCCGAAAGCGGGCTATCGTTCGTCCTATGCGCTGTTCGGTACGCGCTACGGCTCGGTCGACACCGCTTTTGTCAAGGACGGCGAGCGGATCGAGGTGCCCGCAGGCATTGCGCATTATCTGGAGCATAAGCTGTTTGAAAACGAGGATTGCGACGCGTTTCAGCGGTACGCCGAGACGGGTGCCTCCGCCAATGCGTTTACGAGCTTTGATATGACGGCCTATCTGTTCGGTTGTGCGGACAATTTCGAGGCCTCGCTTGAGATTCTGCTCGACTTTGTGCAAAAGCCGTATTTCACGAAGGAAACGGTGCAAAAGGAGCAGGGGATCATCGGACAGGAGATCCGTATGTGTGACGATTCGCCTGACCGCCGGGTGCTCTTTAACCTGCTTCGCACGATGTATGAGACGCATCCTGTGCGGGTGGACATTGCGGGTACGGTGGAATCCATTTCCCATATTACGGCGGAATTGCTGTACGACTGCTATTATACGTTTTATAACCTGCACAATATGGTGCTGTGTGTGTGCGGCAACGTCGATGTCGAAACGGTCAAGCGGGTGGCAGACCGTGTGCTGATCCCCGCAAAGCCCTTGTCGCTCGATATGCCGCTTGTGCAGGAGCTCAAAACCGTCCGCACCCCGTATGCGGAAGAAACGATGCCCGTGGCGGCACCGCTCTTCTATCTCGGCTATAAGCTTCCCGTCGATGGTATGTACCTGACGGAGACGGAGCTTGTCGCGTCCGAGCTGATCGTCGATCTGCTGACCGCTCCGAGCTCGGAGCTGTATACGTCGATGATGCGGGACGGCCTGATTAACGACAGCTACGACGGCGAGCTGTTTGAGGGACGCAGCTTTGCGATGGTGCTGATCGGCGGCGAAAGCAACGATCCGCTCGCGGTGCAACAGGCGATCCGCCGTGAGCTGTCGCGCTTACAACAAACGGGTATTGATTCCGATCGCTTTGAGGAGCTTCGTGCGTCCCTTTACGGACGGTCGTTGCGTCGCTACAACAGCGTCGAAGGGGCGGCAATGGCGATGATGGATGACCATTTCCACGGGCGTACCCCCTTTGCAACCGAAGCGGCGATCGCCTCTCTTACCGCGGAGGATGTCAACCGTCTCGTGCGTGAATGGATGATTCCCGAGCACGAGGCACTGTCGGTGATCAAGGCAAAGGAGGACAACTGAGATGGAGCATTGGGTAGCCTTTCCGGGACTCGGACTGGAGTTTCCGATCTCGCAGACGTTTTTGAAATTTGAGATTTTCGGTATGACCGTTGACATCCGTTTCTACGGATTGATGATCGCCATCGGGTTTACGCTCGCGGTGATCTATGCGTTTCATCAGGCGCCGAAGCTCGGCATCGATCGCGACCGTATGCTGGACGTGGTGCTTGTGACGGCGGTCGTCGCGGTGATCTGTGCGCGGCTGTACTACGTCTTTTTCTCCGACAACGTCGAGTATTACCTTTCGCACCCCGACAAGATCCTCGCGATCTGGGACGGCGGACTGGCCATTTACGGCGGCATCATTGCGGCGTTTGTGGTGGGGGCATTGATGTGCCGCCTTCGCAAGGTCAATACGCTTGCGCTGTTTGATCTTGCCGCGATCGGCTTTCTGATGGGGCAGGGACTCGGACGTTGGGGCAATTTCTTCAACCAGGAGGCGTACGGTGTCAACACCGACCTACCCTGGGGCATGACGGGCGATATCATTCAAAGCGGCGTCAACGGCGCGGTGGAGGATCCGATGAGCCCCGTACATCCGACGTTTTTGTATGAGTCGCTGTGGTGTTTGCTGGGTGTACTCGTGTTGCACCTGATGTTCAAGAAGCTCTATTATTTCCATGGACAGCTGTTCGGCGCGTATCTGGTATGGTACGGCGCAGAGCGATTGGTTGTCGAGGGACTTCGCACCGACAGTCTCTTTATTCCCGGTACCCCGATCCGCGTGTCGCAGGCGGTGTCTGTCGCGGCCATTCTCGGCGGTGCGGTGTTGCTTTTCGTACTGGCCATACGCGCAAAGCGACAGAGCGGCGGACAGCTTCAACGGATCGTGTTTACGGTCCCGACCGCTGAAGCGGTTGAAGAGACGGCCGAGGAGCCGACCGTGACTTTACAAAGCGATGACAGACTGTCCGTAGAGGGCGTTCCGACTGAGAATGCGATTCAAACAGAGGAGGATATGTAATATGGCAACGATTATCGACGGCAAAGCCGTCAGCGCGGCGGTTCGCGCCGAAGTCGCAAAAGAGGTAGAGGAGCTGAAGACGAAGGGCATCACCCCGGGCCTTGCCGTCATCATCGTGGGTGACGATCCCGCCTCGCGTGTGTACGTCAACAACAAGAAAAAGGCGTGTGCCGAAGCGGGCATCTATTCTGAGGAATTTGCGCTTCCCGCCGACACGACGCAGGAGGAGCTCCTGGCGCTGGTCGCGTCGCTCAACGGTCGCAGTGATATCAACGGCATTCTCTGCCAGCTGCCGCTTCCGAAGGGCCTGTCCGATAAGGATGTGATCGAGGCGATCTCCCCGAGCAAGGACGTCGACGCGTTCCATGCGCAGAACGTCGGAAACATTATGATCGGCGATTATCATTTTCTGCCCTGCACCCCGGCGGGTGTGATGGAGCTTCTCCACCGTGCGGGCGTCGAGGTGGCGGGTAAGCGCTGTGTTGTGATCGGCCGCAGTAACATTGTCGGCAAGCCGATGGCGATGCTGCTTCTGCACGAAAACGGCACGGTGACCGTGTGCCATTCCCGCACGCAGGATCTCGCCGCCGTGTGCCGTGAGGCGGATATTCTTGTGGCGGCGGTGGGCAAGGCGAAATTCGTCACCGCCGATATGGTCAAGCCGGGTGCGGCGGTGATCGACGTCGGTATGAACCGCGACGAAAACGGCAAGCTGTGCGGCGATGTGGATTATGCGGCGGTGGAGCCGATTGCGGGGTATATCACGCCTGTTCCCGGCGGTGTCGGCCCGATGACCATTGCGATGCTGCTTAAGAACACGCTGATGGCGGCGAAGATGCAAAACGCCCTGCTGATGAAATAACGAACATACCAAAACGGCCGATGCAACCGAAGGGCTTGCGTCGGCCGTTCTATTTTCGGTGGCGTCTGCATACAAGTGGAGCGAACCGACAGGAAAGGGAGGGAGCGCCTATGCGGGAGCAGCTGTTCGCGGTGACGGCGGGAATGCTGTGTGCGGTGGTTCTGGCTTTTGCTGTAGGGCATGTCCCGCTCGCAACCGTGGGACAGCACGCGGCTGTACGCCCCCGTATCACCGTGGATGCGGGGCACGGCGGTATGGACGGCGGAGCGGTCGCTCCCGACGGCACCGAGGAAAAGACGCTCAATCTGGCGATCGCGTCGACGCTGGCGGATATCCTGCGCCTGTGCGGGTGTGAGGTGACGATGACACGCACGGACGATACGATGCTCGGCGGCGAAGCGGACACCGTCCGCAGTAAAAAGGTCGCGGATATGCAAGAGCGGCTGAAGTTGTTTGAGCAGGCGGATTGCAGTGTCAGCATTCATCAGAATATGTTCGGACTGTCATCGTGTCGCGGCTCGCAGGTGTTTTATTCCGACAACAATCCGCTTTCGAAGCGGCTGGGGACGTTGATCCGCGAGGAACTGATCACCCGCCTTCAGCCCGACAACGAACGGGTGCTCAAGGCGGGCGGAAAGGATATCTATCTGCTTCATAAAACCATGCGTCCCGCGGTACTGGTGGAATGCGGCTTTTTGTCGAATGCCGATGAACTTCGGCAGCTGGAGGATGAGGCGTATCAAAGGGAGCTCAGCTTTGCGATCGCTTGCGGGATTTTGCGGTACATCGCACCGAACGGGGGGAGAAACGGACTGTGACAGACATATTGTGGGTGACGGCTGCCGTGATCGCGGTGGCATTGATCGTCGGAGCCGTGATGACAAAGCATCCGCTCCGTGCCTTCGGGAGCAGTATGCTTCAGGGGATTTGTGCACTGGCGGCGGTGAACGTCGCCGCTGTATGGAGCGGGGTATCGCTCGGGGTGACGACCTTCTCGACCGCTGTTTCGGCGGCTCTCGGGATCCCCGGAGTGATCGGGATGCTGCTCCTCCAGACGCTGTGCTTTGCGCCGCTGTAAGCGGATAAAAAAGACGGGCGGTCATAATGACCGTCCGTCTTTGACTGTGTATATAGGAGGTCAGCGCTCGGCGGGCCAAATGCGGCGGGCCGCCTTGACGAGCAGGAAGTCCAGCACAAAGGTGACAGCGGCGGCGATCACGATCGCCCAGATCATATCGGGGGTAGGCAGGAGGAACACGCCCTTGACCTGCAATCCGAACTGCGACAGGAGCGGTATAATGACCGCCATCAGCGCCGTACCCGTGTAGAAGCCGATGACCATCAGCACCCACAGAATGCGACGAGCCATCGAGAATGGCTGACATACGCGGAACAGCTGGACGAGCCACGCCGTACCCGTGAAATACACGCACAGCATATTGGTCAGATCGGGCGAGAGTCCGAGCGCGGGTTGCAGAACGAGCTGGGCGATGATCACACCCAGTACAATAATGACGGCGCTCGGAACGGCACTGCTGAGCACCTTGTTGAAGAAATTGCCCTTGATGCGTTCGCGGCACGGCTCCAGTGTCAGGAAGAAGCCGGGGATCGATTCGGCGAACAGTCCGACCATGGTCAGGTGAATGGGCTGGAACGAATAGCTGACGCCGGGCAACAGAATGTCGCAGACGGTCAGTAAGAAGCTCATCACGGTTTTTACAAGGAAGAGAGACGCGGTGCGGGTGATGTTGTTGACCACGCGGCGGCCCTCCATCACGACGGTGGGGAGCGACGCAAAGTCGGAATCGAGAAGCACGAGCTGGGACACCTGCTTAGCGGCGTCACTGCCCGCCGCAACGGCGATGGAGCAGTCCGCTTCCTTGAGTGCGGGAACGTCGTTAACGCCGTCGCCCGTCATCGCAACCGTGTGACCCTGCTCCTTGAACAGGCGGACAAGCGTGCGCTTTTGTTCGGGCATCACGCGTCCGAACACGGTATAGTATTTTGCCGCTTCGCGGAGCTCCTCCTCGGTTTTCAGCGCGGAGGTATCGATATAGCGGTCGGCGTTTTCAAGCCCTGCCTTTTGCGCGATGGCGGAAACGGTGCGGGGATTATCGCCCGAAATCACGCGGAGCTGAACATCCTCGCGACGGAAGAAGGCGAGGATCTCCTTGGCGTTGTCGCGGATCTCATCCTCAAGCACGATCAAGGCGAGCGGTGTCAGCGTACCGTTTACCGCGTCGATTTGCGTGCTGTCGCTTTGCGCGACAAGCAATAAGCGCTTCCCGGCGTCCTCCAGCTCGCGCATACGTTCGGTCGGCGCATCCGGGAGCAGGCGGTCATATGCGCCGATATACACGCCGCCGATGCCGTCAAGCACAGCGGCACTCCATTTGCGCTGAGAGGAAAACGGCTGCACCTTCGATGCCGTATACGCGGCGTCGGTGCCGCGATGCTCGTAATATTGCTTCACCGCCTCGGCGGTAGCGTTGTTGTCGTCAATGGCGCGGATCGCCGAAGCAATCAGCGAATGTACGTCGTGCTCGGAGGTCGTGCCGTCGAGCGGGATCACCTCGGTGACACTCATCGTTCCCT
Source organism: Clostridia bacterium (assembly GCA_017396175.1). Taxonomy (GTDB): domain Bacteria; phylum Bacillota; class Clostridia; order Oscillospirales; family Acutalibacteraceae; genus RGIG1959. The sequence continues at coordinate 1,358 of JAFQMR010000038.1, read as the reverse complement.
TGGTGATCGTGCCCGTTTTATCCAGACACAGAAGCGACACGCGGGACAGCGTTTCGATGCTGTACAGCTCGCGCACAAGGGTGTTTTTACGGGCAAGCTTCAGTACACCGACCACCAGTGCGACGGTGGTGAGAAGCATCAGTCCCTGCGGCATCATACCGAGCAGAGCGCCCGCCGTCGCCGTGACGGAGGTTTTCATTTCAAACGTATGGCCCCACCAATCGCTCAGGAGCTTCAGGGCGGCAAGCGGGATCATAAAGCAGCTTGTGAAGCGGATGATCTTATTGATGGATACCATCAGCTGGGAATGCAGGCGCTTGTATTTTTTGGCTTCGGCGGCCAGCTTGGATGCATAGCTGTTTTCGCCGACCTGCTCGACAACCGCCTCGCATTGACCGCTGACCACAAAGCTGCCCGAAAGCAACGGGGCACCCGCTGTTTTGAGAATGGGATCGATCTCGCCCGTCAGGAGCGATTCGTTTACTTCGGCTTCACCGCTCAGTACGCGTGCGTCGACGCTGATCTGATCCCCGTTTTTGAACAGGATCACATCGTCTGTAACGATGTCGCTGACGGGGATCACCTGCTCCTCGCCGTCACGGCGCACCGTTGCCTTCGCAGTACACAGAAGCGACAGCTTTTCCAGCGTACGTTTGGAGCGGATCTCCTGAAAAATACCGATCACCGTATTGCAAAAAACGATCAGTAAAAACAGCAGGTTATGATACGAGCCGACCGCAATCAGAGCGACGGCAATGATCGTATTGACAAGGTTAAACAGCGTGCAGATATTATCGATGAAAATGCGGGACAGCGGCTTGGTGACCGTGTTTTTGGCGGTGTTGACGCGTCCGTCCTTGCGACGCTCGGACACCTCCTCGGCGGTCAGGCCGTGTGTAACGGAAGGCTTGATGGGAATCACCTCTCGGGAATTATTTTTTGGTGGCGCGCACCGTCAGCGACAGAATGCGCTTACCGGTGGCTTCCTTGGAATGCAAACTGGTCTGTCCGCCGCAAACGGAGCAAAAAGCACGCTCCTCTTTATCGTCCTCGATCTTGAGCGGCAGAATGAGCGCTTTGCGCTCGGCAATGCAGGCGCGCTGATGCCCCGACAGGATCTGGACGTGACCGCAGTTGCAGGGGACAGCGGGGATCGCCTTGTCCTTTTCCTTCGTTTGCATCAGCTTGTACAGACGCGGACAGTACAGCACGTCGTTTTGCGGCAGGCGGTCGGTGCCGCTGATGAAGAAATCGTCGATCAGCGACAACGAGCATACGCCGTGATTCATATAATAGCAGTTCGCTTTGGTCAGCTGGATGGTGGCTTCGATGGTGCCTTGAACGGTGTCCATAAGGTT